>JABIRP010000011.1 GCA_018699735.1 Rhodospirillaceae bacterium
CGCCGCAGAAATGAACACGTCTCCTGGGGCGCTCTCTGGCGCTGGCGCAAGCTCAGGCGTGTTGGTCACTCTTTCAGATGAGTGAGAGTCAGCGGCCGCCTGCGCAATCAGTGACGCTCGTGATGGCTCTGGCACGGGCGGTTGCGGCACGCGGGATATCTGTCGCCATAGCTGATCTGGACGGAGATGCCGCCGAGCGTGTGGCAGCAGAAATCGTCGCTGCGAACGGCAGCGGCTCGGCGATCGGGTTTGCGATGGACGTGGCAATTGAAGCCGATTGCATAGCGTCTGTCGCCCGCACTGAAGAGGCCTTTGGAACTTGCGACATCCTGTTCAACAACGCCGGTATCGGGGTTAGCTCCCTGCGCCCGGATGGCGAACGAAACCTGCCATCAATTCAAGAGGTGACGCCGGAGGTGCTTGAGCGGTTCCTGTCGATCAATTTGATCGGCGCCTACAACATGATCCGGGCCGCGACACCGGGTATGACCGAGCGTGGCTGGGGGCGGGTGATCAACAACACCACCAGTTTCATCACCATGCTCCGGGTTTGGCCGTACGGTCCTTTGAAGGCGGCGTTTGAGAGTGCATCGGCGGTTTGGGCGAAAGAACTGGAGGGCTCTGGCGTGACGGTCAATGTTCTGGTTCCAGGCGGGCCGGTAGATACGAATTTTGTCGCTCAGGACTCCGGTATGGATCGTGCTCTGATGATGCAGCCGGAGGTCATGGGGCCGCCTGCCGCATGGCTCGCCAGCAGCGAGTCCGATGGCATCACGGGCAAACGGTATATAGCTGGATTTTGGGACGCGGACCGACCGGAGCGCGAGGCGGCCCTTGAGGCTGGGGCCCCGATCGGGTGGCCCGAGCTCGGTATCGCAACGCGGATCTGGCCCGGCCAACCGCGCGGAAAAGGACCTGGAGAGGGATTATGAGACTGGACGGGAAAACGGCTTTCATTACAGGCGGCGCGCAAGGCATTGGGCTTGCCACGGCCAAAGCATTTGTCACCGAGGGCGCGCGGGTCGCCATCGCCGACATCAACGGTGACCGAGCCGCTCAGGAAGCGGTTGGGCTTGGCTCGGACAAGGCTATCGGAGTTTCGCTCGACGTTGGTGACGGGGCGGCCGTAAAAGCCGCGATCGATCAGGCGGCGAACCACTTCGGGCGCCTCGACATCCTGGTCGCGGGAGCGGCGGTGATGACACCGGGCGTCTCAATCGAAGATCTGGAAGAAGATGACTGGGATGCCGCAATTCGGGTCAATCTCAAGGGCGCCTTCCTGGTCGCCAAGCATGGCATCGGTCACCTCCGGAAGTCGGGCAAGGGCTCGATCATTCTGATCGCCTCGCAAATGGGCCGGGTCGCCTGGGCCGGCTCGACCGCGTATTGCACAACCAAGGGCGGTCTATTGCAAATGGCCAAGGGCATTGCGCTCGACCATGTTAGCGACGGGATTCGTGCCAATACCCTTTCGCCTGGAGGCACTGCGACCGATAGGCTTTCGATTAAGTTCGGCGATATGGACACGGCTGAGCGAGAGTGGGGCCCGAAGCATCCAATGGGCCGGCTTGGCCGGGTCGAGGAGATCGCTGCCGGCGCGGTCTATCTGGCGAGCGATGAAAGTTCTTTCATGACCGGCACCGACTTGTTGCTGGATGGCGGCTATTCAGCGTGGTGAGGAAAAGCACATGAGTGACGAACTCGGAATTCTGGAGATCCGGCGGATCGAAGCCAATGTCATCAAACCGATTTATCAGGAGATGGCGGACCGCCTCGGCGCTAAACAGGCGCAGGAGATCCTTGGGGCGGCCATTGAAAAGGCGGCAATCGCCCAAGGCGCCAGTATGGCAGAGAGCCAGGGCGGCAAGACCTCAATGCGCGGCTTCATCGACCTGTTTTCGCTGTGGACCAAAGGCGGCGCGCTTGAGGTTGAGGTCTTGGAGGAAGCTGATGACCACTTCGACTTCAATGTCACCCGCTGCCGATACGCCGAGATGTACCGCGAAATGGGCCTCGGTGACATCGGCCACCTCCTATCCTGCGGCCGAGACGGCACCTTCTGCGAAGGCTACGACGACCGCATCACGCTGGAGCGCGGGTCGACGATCATGAGCGGTGCTGGTAAGTGTGATTTTCGGTATAGATTTAAAGAAGGCTGAACTACGAGCGCGGCAACGCGTCCAGCGCCGCTTGCAAAATATAGGTCGCCGCCAGCGTATCGATGCGGTCTGCGCGGCGCTTTCGGGTCATGTCTTCCTCCAGCATTGCACGTTCGACGGCTTGCGTGCTCATGCGTTCATCCCAGAAAGTGAGCGGCAGATCGATTTTGCCCAAGAGATTGGTCGCGAAATCGCGAGTCGACTGGACCCGTGGTCCCTCGGTGCCGTCCATGTTCAGAGGCAGGCCGAGGATGAAGGCGCCGATATTGCGGTCTTGGACGACGTAGCGCAGCTCTTCGACGTCTATTGTGAACTTACGCCTGCGGATTGTTCCAACCGCCGTCGCGACAATGAATGAGGCATCCGACACCGCCATCCCTATGGTCTTTGAGCCTAGGTCCAATCCCAGAATGCGGGCGCCGGTTCCGCGCAGCTCGACCAAGTCCTCAGGCTTGCAGATGGGCATGACGGGTGATACTTTCCGCGACCGTTTTCAGGACCAAAAAAAGCCCGGATTTCCGTTAATTTCTAGCACCAAGGACCCATAGCCCATGTCGTTGGACAAGGCCACCGTCCAGAACATCGCACATCTCGCACGCATCCGGGTCGAGGATGAACGCCTCGACGCCATGGTCGGTGAGTTGAATGCCATCCTCGGCTGGGTCGAACAACTCAGTGAGGTCGACACCGACGGCGTGCCACCATTGGCTAGCGTTACCGGTCACGGCCTGCCGATGCGCGCCGACGAGGTGACTGAGGGAGATCTGTCCGAGAAGGTCCTGGCCAACGCGCCGGACCCGGCGGGGCAATTCTATTCTGTGCCGAAGGTGATCGACTAATGGCCGATTTACTGGACCTAAGCCTGGTCGAGGCGCGGGCCGCCCTGGATCGCGGCGAGACCTCGTCTGTTGAGCTTACCCAGGTCTATATCGACGCGATCGAGCGCGGTGCTGGGCTGAACGCATTCATCACCAAGACGCCAGAGAAGGCGCTGGCGATGGCCGAAGCCTCCGATGTCCGCATTGCCGCTGGTGAAGCGGGCGCCATGGAAGGTTTGCCGATCGGCATCAAAGACCTGTTTTGCACCGAGGGTGTGCTCGCAACCGCCGGCAGCCATATTCTTGACGGTTTCAAGCCGACCTACGAGTCCACAGTAACCGCGAACCTGTGGCGCAATGGGGCTGTCATGCTCGGCAAGCTGAACATGGACGAGTTCGCCATGGGGTCGGCCAATGTCACCAGCTATTACGGCCCGGTTGTGAACCCTTGGCGGGCGCAGGATGGCGGCAATGCTCAACTGGTCCCAGGCGGGTCTTCGGGGGGCTCGGCCACTGCCGTTTCCGGCCGTCTGGCCTTGGCCGCGACCGGAACTGATACCGGCGGTTCGATCCGGCAGCCGGCTAGCTTCACGGGAATTGTCGGGTTGAAGCCGACCTACGGACGCTGCTCGCGTTGGGGCGTGGTGGCGTTCGCCTCTTCTCTCGATCAGGCGGGGCCGCTTACCCGGGATGTGGCGGATGCAGCCCTTATGCTGGGCGCGATGGCTGGGCATGACCCGAAGGACTCGACCTCGGCCGACCTGGCGGTGCCGGATTTTTCAGCAGCGCTGACCGGCGACATCCGGGGGCTTCGCATTGGCGTGCCGGCGGAATATCGCATGGATGGCATGCCGGGCGAGATCGAAACTCTCTGGCAGAAGGGTGTGCAGTTGATGCGCGAGGCTGGTGCCGAGATCGTCGATATCTCGCTGCCGCACACCAAATACGCGCTGCCGACCTACTACATCATCGCGCCGGCCGAGGCGTCATCCAATCTCGCGCGCTATGACGGCGTTCGCTTTGGCTTGCGGGTCGACGGGGACTCACTGGACGAGATGTACGAGAACACCCGGGCCGAGGGCTTTGGCCCGGAGGTTCAGCGCCGGGTGATGATCGGGACTTATGTGCTCTCGGCTGGATATTACGACGCCTATTATGTCAAAGCGCAGAAGGTTCGCACGCTGATCCGACGCGACTTCGACCAGGCTTTTGAGACCGTCGACGCCATCCTGACGCCAACAGCACCGTCGGACGCCTTTGCCATCGGCGAGAATGAGGATGACCCGATCAAGATGTACCTGAACGACGTGTTCACCGTGCCGGCGAGCATGGCCGGGTTGCCGGGCATGTCAGTGCCGGTTGGATTGTCCGATCGCGGGTTGCCATTGGGGCTGCAGGTCTTGGCCAAGCCGTTCGACGAGGCGACGATGCTGCGGGTCGCTGGCGTGCTGGAGCAGGCCGCCGATTTCGACGCGGTACCGGCCTATCTCGGTGGAGGAACGTGATATGAGCGATCTCATAACCGGCGAGACTGGCGATTGGGAGGTCGTGATCGGCCTTGAGATCCACGCCCAGGTGACGACCAAGGCGAAGCTGTTTTCCGGCGCGCCGACCGAGTTCGGGGCCGAACCCAACACCCAGGTCTCGCTGGTCGATGCCGCCCTACCGGGCATGCTGCCAGTGATCAACAAGGAGGTCGTGCGCCAAGCGGTTCGGACTGGCCTTGGCCTTGGCGCCAAGATCAATCTGGTCAGCGTGTTCGATCGCAAGAACTACTTCTACCCGGATTTGCCGCAAGGCTATCAGATCAGCCAGTACCAGCAGCCGATCGTCGGCGAGGGTGAAGTCGAGGTCGAACTCGAAGACGGCTCCGAAAAATCAATCGGGATAGAGCGGCTGCATCTGGAACAGGATGCCGGCAAGTCCGTGCACGATTTGCACCCGGCCAAGACCTATATCGACTTGAACCGCTCCGGCGTGGCGCTGATGGAGATCGTCTCTAAGCCTGACATGCGCTCGGCTGCCGAGGCCGGGGCGTATGTGCGAAAAATGCGCTCAATCCTGCGCTATCTCGGCACCTGCGACGGCAACATGCAGGAAGGCTCGCTGCGCTGCGACTGCAACGTCTCGGTGCGCCGCCCGGGTGAAGAGCTTGGCACACGCTGCGAGATCAAGAACGTCAACTCGATCCGTTTCGTCCAACAGGCCATCGATTACGAGGCGCGCCGGCAGGTCGAGATTGTCGAGGAGGGTGGCGAGATCGCCCAGGAAACTCGGTTGTTTGATCCGAACCGAGGCGAGACCCGCTCCATGCGCTCTAAGGAAGACGCGCACGATTATCGCTATTTCCCGGACCCAGACTTGCTGCCGTTGGAGATCGAGCAATCCTTCGTCGATGCGCTGGCGGCGGATTTGCCCGAACTGCCTGATGCCAAGAAAATGCGGTTCGTTGAGCAGTATGGGCTGGCGCCGCACGATGCCGACCAGATTGTTGAGGACCGTGAGACGGCGGAGTTTTATGAGAGCTTGGCGGAAGGGCGCGACGCAAAGCTGGCCGCCAATTGGTTGCTGGGTGAACTGTTTGCGGCCCTGAACAAATCGGACAACACGCTGGCTGATAGCCCTATTTCAGCGGATGGGTTTGGCCGTTTGCTGGACATGATTTCCGATGGAACGATTTCCGGCCGGATCGCCAAGGACGTCTTTGTCGAGATGTTCGAGAGCGGGCGCGACGCCGAGGCAATTGTCGAAGAGAAGGGGCTGCGTCAGGTCTCTGATACCGGCGCCATCGAGGCCCTGGTCGACGGCGTTTTGGCCGAGAACCCGGACAAGATCGCCGAGTACAAGGGCGGCAAAGACAAGCTGTTTGGCTTTTTCATCGGCCAAGTTATGAAAAAGAGCCAGGGCAAGGCAAACCCGGCTCTGGTCAATGAATTGATGCGGACGCGGTTGGACGGCTGACCCGATTTCGTCATCCCGGACTTGATCCGGGATCTCTGAACGAGTTCACTTCTGATGCAGATCCCGGATCGAGTCCGGGATGACGAGTTGAACCTGTGAGGGAGCCTCAATATGACAGCAATCGAAAGACACATGGTGCCAGGCCAGATGGAGCCCGTGAGCCACTATTGCCACGTGGTGCGGGCCGGTGACCATATCTGGCTTTCCGGCATGGTCGGTGTCGACGGTGATGGCAATATTCCCGAAGATACGGTCGACCAGTTCCAGATCGCTATGGACACCATAGACCGGTGCTTGCGCCATGCCGGCGGCCGCCCGGACCAGATCGTCAAGGTCCAAGTGTTCATGACGGACATCTCTGAGCGTCAGCGCATCAACCCGATCCGTCAGAAATATTTCGGCGACAATCGTCCTGCCTCAACCCTGGTTGAGGTCTCAGCTCTGGTCGATCCGCGTATGAAGGTCGAGATCGAAGCTGTGGCTTATGTCGGAGAGTAGCCGCTAGACCTTTACGGCATCCAGTACGGGTGCGGTCCATAGGTTTCGACTAGGAAATCGACAAAGGCTCGAACCTTTGGCGAGAGATGGCGGCCGGACGGGTAGACCGCATAGATCGGGACATCCTCGCGGACGTACTGGTCGAGAACAGGAACTACGCGGCCGGATTTGATGTACTCGCCGACCATGAAGACCGCGAGCATGGCGATCCCGCCACCGGCCAAAACCGCGTCCAGAACGGAATCACCGTTATTGATCGCGATTGAGCCCTTGGCGCGAAAAACCTGTTCTTCACCGTCGACGACGAAGTGCCATTCGTTGATCGGATTGCCCGGCTGGAAGGTGATCAACGCGTGCTGCTGCAGGTCGCCAGGCGTTTCAGGGGTGCCCCATTTTTCCAGATATTCCGGGCTGGCGACGATCGCCCGGTGATTGGGGGCCAAGCGCCGGGCAATCAGACTTGAGTCTTTCATCTGCGAAATCCGGATTGCCAGATCCACGCCCTCTTCAACCAAATCGACGATCCGGTCAGCGACCAGGAGTTGCACCTGCACCTCAGGGTATCGATCTATAAAATCGGGCAACAAGGGGGCGACATGCCGGTGTGCGAAGGTTGAAGGTGCGGTGATCTTCAGCAGCCCGCGCGGGGCAGTGTGTGCCTGGCTGACCGCGATTTCAGCTTCGTCCACATCGGCCAGGATGCGCTTGCAGCGCTCATAGTAAGCCGCACCGACTTCCGTCACGCCAACCCGCCGGGTTGTACGGTTCAAGAGGCGCACGCCAAGCCTATCCTCCAAGGCGGAGAGTTGCTTGCTAACCACGGAAGGTGAAAAATTTAACCGACGTGCGGCTCCGGCCAGGCTGTCATTCTCGACCACCGAGCAGAAAACCTTCATTGCGCCCAACGTATCCATCGCTCTTCCCAACGCCCAACTTTGATCGCGCTCAAGTCTATATTGGTTCCAAATCAGAAATAATGAAGTGCAATATTAGACGATTATGCGGGCGTGTGAAGCCGGTAAGATGCAGATGACTTGATCTTGCGTGTGGTGATGACGTCACACGTAACGAGTTGCCCCACCAGGAGGTTGTTTCGATTTACTAGGCATGCCCCTCATTAGCCTAACCAGCCGGTAAGCCCAAACCCGGCGGATCGCGGTCCCGACACCTCCCCAAGATGCGGACTGCATCGGAACGACAAACTGGCACTAGCGCCGCGTGGATGACCGAGGTCGACCCGCGGCGCATTTCTTTTGTGGCATGTGGATTTGTCGGCGGCCTCGAAGGGCACGTATACATCGCGACAGCCGCGTCATCCCAGGCTTAGACCCGGGATCTTCGTTCGCGTTCAACCCGCTGGCAGATCCCGGATCATTCCCCGAACTTTATTCGGGGTCTGTCCGGGATGACGTTCTGCCACTTGCAAGGGCGCTGTGCCCCTTAAGCTGGCAATTCCATGCCGCGCGCCAATGCCGGGCGGTCCATCATGGATTCGTACCATCGTTCGACGTTCGGGAATTTGGATATGTCGACCTCTTGCCAGTCGTGGCGGAAGACCCACGGCACGGTGGCGAAATCGGCGATCGAAACTTCGTTATTCGCCAGGTAGTCCTTGCCCTCGAGGTGCGTATTCAACACGCCGTACAGCCGAACACACTCGTTGAAGTAGCGATTGATGCCGTAGGGCACGACTTCCTTGGCGGCGCGTTTGAAGTGGTGCACCTGGCCAAAGATAGGACCGATCCCGCCCATTTGGAACATCAGCCACTGGATGACCTGATACCGTTTGGCCATATCCTGCGGCATGAACTTGCCGGTCTTCTCGGCCAGATACATCAACATGGCGCCAGATTCAAAGAGCGTGTACGGCTTGCCGTCCGGTCCATCCGGGTCGATCATCGCTGGGATCTTGGAGTTTGGGTTGATGGCGATGAACTCCGGCGTGAACTGATCGTCCTGGCCGATGTTGATCGGGTGGAGATTGTACTCCAGGCCACATTCTTCGAGCATGACCGTAGCCTTGCGGCCGTTGGAGGTCTTCCAAGTATAGAGTTCGATCGGCGCCATAGGGATACCTTCCGTTTTGAGCGATGACTATTGGACGGGACACTATTGGACGGGACACTAGGCGGCGGCGCTCTGGCGCTCAAGAGTGAATTCCGCTAGCTAGAACCTTGGCTTAGATCCTTCCCTGGCCATTTCCACCAAAGTGACCCCCGGAGTAACCCGTTGTCGAAACGACAAGACCCTCCCGGTACCGCCATTCCACCAATGGCGATTGTCCTGCTTGGCCTGTTGGCCGTGTTTTGGGGGGCCAATTGGCCGATCATGAAGGTTGGATTGGAAGAGATCCCACCCTTCGTCTATCGCGCCGCATCCAGCGGGTCGGCGGCAATTGGTTTGTTCTTGATCGCCAAGATGGGCGGCCACTCGCTCGCGGTGCCTCGGGGTGAGCGCAAGGGCCTCGTCATTGCCGCAGTCCTTAACATGTCGCTTTGGAATCTGCTGATCCTCTACGGCGTTTATTTCATGGATTCCGGCCGGGCTGCGATCCTGGCCTATACCATGCCGCTTTGGGCTACCGTTGCGGGCGTATTCCTGCTCCATGAGCGCTTGGGCGCGCGCGCGATCGCGTCGTTGATCCTGGGGCTATTCGGGATGTTGCTCTTGTTCGTTGGGGACGAGCAGGCGTTGTCCGGCGGATGGATGGGCCCCACCATGATCTTGGTCGCGGCGGTCAGCTGGGGCGTCGGCACAGTCCTGATGAAGTATTATGCATTCTCAATGACGGTCACGGTCACAACCGCTTGGCAGCACGCAATCGGTGGGCTCCCGATCGCTGTCATCGCACTGGTTTGGGACATCCATAACATCCCCGATGAGGTCCATCTGATTCCGGTTTTGACCGTCGTCTACAATATGACCATCACCGGGATTTTTTGTTATTGGGCCTATTTCAAGGTGGTCTCGATGCTACCGGTCGTGGTCTCAACCGTCGGCACCCTGATGGTGCCGGTGCTAGGCGTGTTCTTTAACGCCATTGGTTTCTCGATCATGCCTGGGTGGGTGGATTACGTGGCGTTGGCGGCGGTTATCGCAGCGGTGTTTTTGGTCATGACACGCGGACGACGCGGATAAACACCACAAGATTTAGGCAACACAAAAGCCGCCCGTCAAAAGAGGGCGGCTTATTTGCATGGCTTAGTTGTGCGGCGGGGCTTGGGCGCCGCCCAGTCGTTTGGCCGATTCGGTTCCCGCGTTGGCTAGAAGCCTTCGCGCTCCATGCGCTTGCGCATCAGCTTGCGATGGCGGCGGACCGCCTCAGCCTTCTCGCGCGCGCGGCGCTCCGACGGCTTTTCGAAACTGCGACGCAGCTTCATCTCGCGGAAGATACCCTCGCGCTGCATTTTCTTCTTCAGCGCGCGCAGAGCTTGATCGACGTTGTTATCACGAACGGTAACGTGCACGGAAAACGGCCTCCTTCAAAAACACGCAAAACCATCCAACGGAGGCCCAGCCTCCCTCGGGTTGCGGGGCATATAGCATACTCATCCTCCCCATGCAAAGGGTGTAACCCGATGATTGCACAACAAATCGCGGTCCGGCCGCGTCGAATTTGGGGATCGCAGAGGCATAGACCGTCACACCACCAGGTGCCATCCGAGGGCGAGGCTGCCTACAAGCACTAAAGTCCAGGCGACCCCGGCATGAAATCTGAGAAGCGCCAATGCGGCAACGACCGCGAGCACTACCGCCGGCCAATTGATCGTCGAGAGTTCGGGTAGCCACAGCGTTAGTGGGCCGGCGCTGATTGACGTTACCGTTCCAAAGAACACATGCAACCCGAACCAGACCGTGAGGTTCAGGATGACGCCGACCACCGCCGCAGTTACGCCGGCGAGCGCGCCCCGCAGGCACGGCGTGCGTTGCAGTCGGTCGATGTACGGGGCGCCGGCGAATATCCACATGAAACACGGCACGAAGGTCGCCCAAAGCGCGACTGCGGCTCCCGCAGTGCCCATCAACATCGGTATGCCCGCGCCAAAGCGGTGGCCGGCCAGGTATCCAACGAACTCGGTTACCAGGATGAGGGGACCGTTCGTCGTCTCAGCCAGGCCGAGACCATCCATCATTTCGCCGGCGCCGAGCCAGCCATGGTGCTGCACCACGTCTTGCGCCATGTAGCTCAGCACGGCGTAGGCGCCGCCGAAGGTGACAACCGCGAGTTTCGAGAAAAACACGCCCAGTTGCGTGAGCACGTGATCACGCCCGAAGGCTATTGTGATGGCGACCAAAGGGGCGAACCAGATAAACAGCCATAGCCCGACGGTGGTCAGGGTTTGTCCGAGACCGATTTTGGTTTCTGGCATGGGGCCGGTTTCATCCGTCCCGGCCTGAAACCACGAGAGCCCGAAGCCGACCGCCGCCGCAGCCGCGACCACGAGCGGAAACGGGAGCGACAGAAAGAAGATGGCGACAAAGGAGGCCGTGGCCAAGATCCAATGTGCGGGCAGTTTGAGCGCGCGCTTGGCGATGCGGAATAGGGCTTCGACCACGATTATCAGCACGGCTGATTTGACGCCGAGAAATATGGCCTGCACGACAGGTACTTCACCGAAACCCGCATAGATCGCGGCCAGAGCGAAGACCAGCAACGCGCCAGGCAAAACGAAGAGCAACCCAGCCGCCAGGCCGCCTTTGACACCGTGCAGCCGCCAGCCGGTATAGGTCGCCAATTGCATGGCTTCCGGGCCCGGCAGGAGCATGCAAAAGCTGAGGGCACCGAGGAATTGATCCTCGCTTAGCCAGCCTTTTTCCTCGACGAGAATTCGGTGCATGAGCGCGATTTGCGCCGTTGGCCCGCCAAAGGACAGCAGCCCGATTTTGGTGAAGACCCGGGTCGCATCCGGGAACGACGGTGAGGTCGGTGCGGTGGAGCCACCGCGACCAATCGCGGACATTGGCTCGATCGCGCTCATGCCGCGGCCCTCTTGGTCGGCCAATTGTGGGTCTCTTTGCGGGCGTGTCGTACCCAGGAATAGAGGCCGTCATAGAGGGCGATCGCGTGTTCAAGTGCGATCTGATCGTCCCCATGTAGCGCCGAAAAACCCAGCGACAAGGCCAAAAGACCGGCGCATTCCGGCTCCAAATCTAGCCTGGCAGTATCGGCGCCACGGACGATCCGGGCTACATGACGAAGGCTCTCATCCTCGATGCCGAAATGATCGAGGAACGTATCGAAGCTGCAAAGCTCACCCTTGTGGCTGAATGGGACACCGTCGACGTCGAAAGGCTCGGCACCAAGCTCTTCAGCCACGTCTTTTACCCATTCCGTTTCGACATAGATGATCTCCGCTTGTGGGTCGAGAAACCGGCGAATGAACCAGGGGCAGGCCAGGCGATCGATCTTCGGTCGCTCCCGTGTGACCCAACGGCTTTTGGTACTCTCCGGATTGTGCACAGAGGGCCGGCGCAGCACCGAGAGACCGCCGCCGGTGATGAAACCGTCGGTGCCGCCTTCAAGAAACCTGGCGCGAACCCCCAGGGACCGAAGCTTGGCCGTGGCGATCTGGCTGACGTTGTGGCCATGGACGCAGGCGACAATGACCTCGCGGGAGGTATCGAGGTCTTGGCCCCAATCCTCAGCCTTCATGTGGTCGCGCCAGCGCGCTCCAGCGATAACGCGTTCGCTCTCGCAGAACGCTTCGGCGCGGCAAACGTCGAACACGAGTGGAGCATCGGGGGTTCCAATCCGTGCGCCCAACTCTTCTGCGGTAATCGATGTGGTGGGGGTCGACATAATGGGCCTCCTCAAGAACGATCATTGAAATTTTGCGTATCTTGTGGGAAAAAATGGCTATGAAAAGCGAGTTATATTGATTGAGACATGAGAAATATTAATGGGAAATCGAATTCCGATATTACCGTCAACAGCGGCTCTGCGAGCTTTCGAGGCGGCGGCGAACCATCTCAGCTTTACCGATGCAGCGGTGGAACTTGGCCGGACGCAAGGAGCGGTCAGTCACCAAATCCGTGAACTCGAGAGCCGGCTTGGTGTGAGCTTGTTCGAACGCGAGGCGCGCGGGATCTCGTTGACCAAGCCGGGGCGAACTTACTTGCCATTCGTGATCGAGGCCCTGGACCGTCTGAGGGCGGGCGATGATGCGCTCAGACCCCGAACCGACGACCGGGTTCTGACTGTCAGTTGCTCGCCAAATTTCGCATCGAAATGGTTGGTGCCCAGGTTGGGGGATTTTAGTGCCGCGCATTCCGACATCGACCTCCGAATTTCCGCCATGCCTCAACATGTCACCTTTGAGGGCGACGGCATTGATATGGCTGTACGGCACTGGGGACTGGCCTGACCTGAACGTCACCCGGCTTTGTCCGGAGACACTTTTCCCAGTCTGCAGTCCACATCTCATGCGGACGACCGAACGGATTGAAACCGTCCAGGATCTGGCCGCATATACGCTGATCCACGACCGGGATCGCCAAGGAGGATGGGCGCACTGGCTGCAAGCGGTCGGCGCGGACATGGATGGGTTCGACCTCGACCATGGCCCGGTGCTCAGCCAGACCAGTCTTGCGATAGACGCGGCGGTCGCCGGCCAAGGTATAGCCCTCGCCCGTAGTGCCCTAGTAGGCTTGGATCTTGAAGCCGGGAGATTGATCCGCCCGGTGCCAGATGAACTGCCGGCCGAGTTCGCATATTGGATCGTATGCCCGAAACAAGACGCCTCACGGCCTAAGGTGCGGCTGTTCTTGAAGTGGCTATTGGATCAACCGCTTTGACCGGGAAGGCAACACGGCCTATATCGGTTGTATGACCATACGCCCTATTTTGCGCGCCGGGCATCCGGTGCTTCGTCTCACAGCCGCCCCGGTAACCGACTCGGATGTGTCCGAGATCGCACTCTTGGTCGAAGATATGTACGACAGCATGTGTGACGCTGGCGGTGCCGGCATCGCCGCGCCGCAGATCGGTGTGAGCTTGCGTGTTGTGATCTTTGAGATCCCGGCTTACCGCCTCGATGAGGGCGAGGATGCAATACCGCTACAGGTGCTGATCAATCCGACCATTGAGCCGCTTGGAGATGAGGTGGCGCTCGGTTGGGAAGGATGCCTTTCCTTGCCCGGCATGCGCGGTGAAGTGCCCCGTCCGGCCCGCATCCGATACACCGGGCTCGATCTAGACGGGCAGCTGATTGACAGGACTGTCGAAGGCTTTCATGCCCTCGTCGTGCAACATGAAGTCGATCATCTGGATGGCATCCTCTATCCCGGCCGGATGACCGATATGAGCCGGTTCGGCTTTACCCAGGAATTGGTCGAGGGCGGTGTTTGCACGCTCCCCGTACCTCCTTCGGATGACGATGAGGAGCAAGAGGATGACTGAGAATATCGATGCCATGCGGGACAGCATCCTCGATGCCACTCTGCCGAACGTGATGTTCGATGGATGGACGCGCGCCGCATTGTTGGTCGGCGCTGAAGCGGCGGGTCATCGTGAAGTGGATGTCGACCTCGCCTTTCCACGCGGCCCGCGCGACGCAATCGCCTACTGGTTCGAGCGGGTAGACCGTCGCATGACGGAGAAGTTGGCGGCTATGGATCTGGCTGAAATGCGGATCCGTGACCGGATCGCGGCGGCGGTTCGAGCCCGGCTCGAGGATTTGGCGCCGCATAAGGACTCGGTGCGCCGCGCCCTTTCTTTTTTGGCCCGTCCGGGTAACGCCGACCTTGCGGCACGCGGGCTTTGGCGAGCGGTCGACCTGATGTGGCGGGAAATCGGCGACGAGGCGACAGATTTCAGCTTCTACACAAAACGGGTCTCGCTTTCCGCCGTTTACTCGTCGACCATCCTTTATTGGCTTGAGGACGAGTCCGAGGACAATAACGAGACCTGGGCTTTCCTCGACCGGCGGATTGAGGATGCGATGCGTATCCCGAAGGTCCGCGCCAACGCACGCAAGCGCCGCGATCGCGTGATCAAAGGGTTGAAGGGTGCCGTCTCGGCCTGTAGCGCGCTGAGGCGTGCGTTCAAGCCTGCGGCGTCTTCAGCTGCTGGTTAACTAGCGTCAGTAGACTAGCGGCGGTAGACTAGCGGCGGTTGGCTGGCGGCCGGTTTACATGGCCCATCTTGCGGCCGGGCCGGGTTTCGGTCTTGCCGTAAAGATGCAGTTTGGCGCCAGGCTCGGCGACGATCTCCTGCCAGGTATCGACCGCGTCGCCAATTAGGTTTTGCATTTCGATCGACCGAATGATGTCGACGGGGCCAAGCGGTAGGCCGGCGACGGCTCGGGCGTGTTGCTCGAACTGGCTGGTTACACAGCCATCTTGGGTCCAATGCCCAGAGTTGTGCGGCCGAGGGGCGATTTCGTTCATCAACACCGATCCGTCTGCACCAACGAATAGCTCCACTGCCAGCAATCCGACAATCTCCAACCCCTCTGCCAATGCAACCGCGTAGCGAAGTGCTGTTTCGGCGGTATCGGGTGAAATCTCAGCCGGTGCGATTGTGGTGTCCAGGATGTGGTTTACGTGCCGGTTTTCGACGACAGGGAAAGGCACGGCGGTCCCATCCAGGCCGCGCGCAACGATCACCGAGACCTCTTTCTCGAAAGCGATAAAGCCTTCGACAATGGCGTCGTCCGTGGCGAGCGAAGCCCAGATTTCGGCCAGATCCGAGGCCTTATCGATCCGCCGTTGACCCTTGCCGTCATAACCAAGGCGACAGGTTTTCACAATCGATGGCCGGCCGATCTTAGTCACCGCTGCCTCGAATTCGGCCAGGTTTTGGGCTGCTGCGAACGGCGCGGTCGGGACACCATGCTCGGCTGCGAAGGTCTTCTCGATAACACGATGTTGCGCGACTTCCAGGGCCCGTGGACCCGGCCGACAGGGCACCAGCTGGGCCAGGCGTTCGACCGTGGAGACCGGAATGTTCTCGAATTCATATGTGATGACATCGACCGACCGGGCGAAGGTCTCGATCGTGTCCAGATCATCGTAGCCAGCGACCGTGGTCTCGGCCGATACCTGGCTCGCGGGCCCGTCTGCTTCCGGTGTGAAGATATGGCAGCGATACCCAAGCGGTGCTGCAGCCAAGGCGGTCATACGGCCGAGTTGACCGCCGCCGACGATACCAATGGTTGATCCGGGAGGCAGCATGGTGCCCGTTCCTTCTTCTTTGGCGGCCTCTTTGGCGGCTTCTTCGGGCAGCGTCAAGTCTCGTCGACCGGCTCAAGCGCGACCGAGTCGGTCAGGTCCTGACGCCATTTTGCCAGAGCGGTGGCCACTGTCTCGTCGGCGGTTGAGAGGATTGATGCGGCGAGAAGCGCGGCATTGATCGCGCCGGCGCGGCCAATGGCTAGGGTTCCGACCGGAATGCCGCCTGGCATTTGTACAATCGACAACAGACTGTCCATGCCGCTTAGGGCTTTGCTTTCCACCGGCACGCCAAGCACTGGGAGAGTGGTCTGCGAGGCGACCATGCCTGGGAGGTGAGCCGCCCCACCGGCGCCGGCGATTATCACCTTCAGCCCGCGCTCCCGTGCGGCTTCGGCATAGTCGGCCATGCGACCGGGTGTACGGTGAGCCGAGACGATGCGCGCCTCGTAGGCGATGCCAAGTGCGTCCAGCGTCTCGGCTGCATTGCGCATCGTGGACCAGTCGGACTGACTGCCCATGATGATGCCGACAACTGGGGAAGCGCTTTTGCCTTCCGTCATGGAACCCTCCAGGGGTTGCGGGAAAGCGCCTGATTATAGGCGCCAACGGCGGTGAAACAAGCGATCCCGTTGGGGTATTCTTGCATAACCACACCAATTCGAGGGAACATGAGTGACGCTAGCCTTGGGTTAGTGAGATCCGGTGCTGGAAACAGGCCTGCCGATGCAACTTTACGATCTTCGCGGTATTTCGTTCCTGATCGTTGATGACAATCGATTTATGCGGCGAATCATCGTTGGCCTGCTCCAAGGCATGGATGTGACCGAAATTACTGAGGCACGTAGTGGCAAGCAGGCCTTGGAAAAGCTTCGACAGAACCAGTTCGATGTAATTATCACTGACCTTGAGATGGAAGACGGGAACGGCTTCGGTGTGATCGATGCGATCCGGGGGGATGATGAGTCACCGGACCCGATGCTCCCTATCATAGTTCTCTCCGCCAACACGATGAAGCATACCATCCTGCAGGCGCGGGATGCGGGGATGACCGAATTCCTCGCCAAACCGGTTACGGCCGATACGCTCTATCGGCGCATCGTCACGATTATCGAGGGCGCTCGCTCTTTTGTGCGAACCGGCAATTACTTCGGACCCGACCGGCGACGGAAGTCCGACACGGTCTACATGGGGCCGAAACGTCGCAGAGATGATTGAGTGGATGATTGAGTGGATGATTGAGTAAGGCGGGGCTCCCCTATGGAAGGGCTTGACGGAACGGCTAAACGGTCGAAGACTGAGGTTTATAAAAATGTGGGCATAAGGGGCCGGCGAATGCCGCCGGGACGTTGAGTATGAGCAGCGATCCTCAAGTCAATCCAAAGCTCTCAAAATTCGAGATCATCGAAAACCCGAATAAGATCAAACTAAAGGCAAAACCGCTTCCTGGTCGCTCTGCGGATTCGATGCTCAAGAAGGCAAATTCGGCTGTTGCTGAAATGTCAGGTGACTTCGAACTGATTTACAGCACCGAAATCGAACTATTGGCCCGGGAAATTGATCACGCGAGACAGGATCCTATAAGAGTGGGTGAGGCGATCGACAAAATCCGCAACTCATTGCACGACCTCCGGGGCCAAGCTGGAACTTTCGGGTTTCCTCTGGTTAGTAAGATCGCCGATTCCGGCTGCAAATATATCGATCGGCAAGATAATTTCGGCATAGTCGAACTGACGGTTCTCGGAGTGCATGTCGACGGTTTGCGCGCGGTTAAGCACGAGGCCTTGCGGGGCGATGGCGGTCCGCTTGGTCAAAAACTGCTGAAGGGCATCGTGGCGGTCATTAAGAAGCACGAACCCGCTTGAAGGCGCTTGCGAACGTCTCTCCTAGCCCAACCATTTCTGTTCTAATATCGCCGTTCCCTGGAAGTCGCGTAGCGGCTGTCCGGGGTCCAGGGCCGTAGGCTGAGGCGCGGGCCGCCCAAAAGGGTTGGTCGGGGAAAGTCAGAGCGCGAATGTCTTTGCAGCACTAATACGCTAACTCTTACGCGTCGCCGTCGCTGTCCTCTCCGGCTTCGCGTTCTCGTAGATAGTCGTCCGTGGTACGCGGGATCGGGCGCGCGGTGCCGCCGAGTGGGTTGTCTTTGGACTCGAACTGGACAATGACGCGGCAGTCCTCGCACATTTTCAAGCGCTCGCTGGCGCTCTCGTCGGCATACATCGAGTGCTTTTCGGCCAGGATCGAGACGATTTTTTCGATCGAACTCTTGGTGCCGAACGGCTTGCCGCAGCGAATGCACTCATAGGGTTCTTCTTCCTTCAAAACCCTCGGTGACTTGCCAGCGTTAGTGAAATCGATGCGCGGGGCCAGCGAAATTACGCTCTCGGGACAGGTCTCGCTGCAAAGGCCGCATTGGATGCAGGCCTGTTCCAGGAATGAAAGCTGTGGCGTGTCAGGATTATCTAGGAGGGCCCCGGTGGGGCAAGCGCCGACGCAGGCCAAACAGAGCGTGCAGCCATCGGTATCGACCTCGACCGCGCCAAATGGTGCCCCGGTGGGCAGAGCCACTTGATCGACTGGGGTCGGGGCGTCGTCGTGAAGTGCTGCCAGGGCGAGCGACAAACGCTCTCGTTTCGTCCCGGCTGTTGCGAAATACTTTGGTTTGACAGCACTTGCATCCACCGCTCGCCGCAGAATGGAGTCGAGCGCATCGGGGTCATCCTCAATCGCCAATTCCAGGCGCCCACCACCATGGCCAAGCCCGCTGGTCACCGCTTCGATAATACCGAATTGTTGTGCCAAACCATCGAATTCGCCCTGCCGTGACGGAGGGGCAGCGATCACAATGCGCACGGCGCCATGGGCCAATGCGGTCAGCAACAGGTCAAGCCCGACTTGCGTCGCCTCATTGACCGGGAAGGGCAACACGTTGGCCGCAAGACCACGCCCGTAGCGCGCGATCATGTCGAGCAGGCCGGCGCCATGCTCGCTGTCATGGATCAGCAAAACCGGCTCGGTTCCACCGGCTTTCGCGTAACCGCGCAGCAGGGCCCGGAGGCGTTCGTGCAGAGCATCGGCCGGCGGGAAGGCATAATTCGCCGCACCGGTCGGGCATACACTGTTGCACGCACCACAGCCGCCGCAGATATAGGGATCGATCGCCACCGCATCGCCGTTCGGCGTGATCGCCGAGATCGGACAGGCGTCAAGGCACCGAGAACACCCGATCTTCGCACTGCGCGAATGGGCACAGATATTCGCATCAAAGGTAACGTAGCGCGGCTTTGAGAACTCACCGACCAAATCGGAGAGCTCGAATAGTGCGCGTTGGATCGCTGCCGGGTCACTCGGGTCCGGGCGGAAATAACCATCTCTGCGGTCCTGGCCCGGGAACATCGGCGCGCCGCCAGTCAGGTCCAATATCAAATCGCATTGCGAGACCGCTCCGTCGCGCGGCGCTTCGAATGCGAGCCCGCCACGCGCGGAAACCTGAGCCGGCGCGTAATCGTTGACCGTCACCTCGAAGGCCCCGAGATGGCCTGAGGCGCGGGAAACGCTGCCACGATAAATCGGCACATCCATGACCGCCGGTGGAACAATATCGCCGGGTTCGCTCAAGAGCACGGTGACGTCGAGTTGGCCGGCCAGTTGCCGCCCCGCTGCGATTGCGGCTTCATCGGAGCCGTAAACCAAGCACACCCCTTCGGACTCCATGGAAACTTCCGGGGTCGCCGGCAAGTCGACCGCGTTAGCCGCGATCAAGGCGGCTATTTTGGCGCCGGCCTGCTTGCCATCCTCGCCCCACCCGGCGCGCTCTCGGATATTGACGAATGTGGGTTCGGCATCCGGCGCATATTCGGCCGCAACCTCTCGGAACAGGGGGGCTTCCTGGGTGCAGCAAACCAAGAGCGGCACCTGTTCACCGAGAGCCTTGGTGAAGTGCTCGATCTGTGATCGGCAGAGTTGGGTATTAATAAACGGGGCTTCGTCGGCACCGAGCGCTTGTGCGAGGTTTTCGCTGCTAATCGACAAGGATTTCTCGCAATCGCAGACGAGAACCCGTTTGCTTCCGACCCTCATTTCTCTTCCCTGTTACCTCTGGCTTGACGCCCCTGGCCGACGCCATTGTCGCGAAACGCGTATTTTTGAAAGGTGGTCCCGCCGGACAGCGTCTGTCAACGTTCAGCGTCGCCGCTCCTTATCACTTCAGCTTGAACTGTCATGCACACGCCCGTGCGACCAGTCATGCTTCCACCATGTGAAATCTATACCCATCCGACACGTAGCTGTGTGTTGACGGATTGCAGCGGTGCTCCATCATCGTTGGTATGAGTAGGTCAATATCCATGCCTGTTGGTATCGTCGTTGAAAGGCGAGAGATCGATAACGAGTGGCAGAGCCATGAATGGAAGCCGGTTTCGGTGATCGTTGGAGCGCCTGAGATTTCCGAATGGCGCGCGTTGGCGACCGGTGAGGGTTGGGCCCACTATCATGCGGCAACCCTTGAGCTTGAGCTGTTCCGCAAGGAAACCGAGTCCTACCTCGTGAATTTGGCGAACCAGCCGCCGTTGCTTTACATCGTCCTGCGCACGACCGATGACGACTTGGATGCTGAGCACGAAATCGTGCCATTCCTCGTCACCGCGTCGGCCTTCGAATCTCAGGACTATCTGGATAGCGGTGAGGATATTGTCGAAGGCATACCGATGCCGGACGGAATTATCGCCTGGGTCCAAAAATACATCGATGAACACCATGTCGACGAACCGTTCATCAAACGCAAGCGCAAGGCGCGAGGGGATGAGCCGGAGCCGTTCGATCGCCAGCCGCTGGTCGGCAACAGGCGGTGGCGCGGCCATGGCTGAGCGCCGCAGTTTCGTTGACCGCTGGTCCGAGCGAAAGCAAACGGCCCGGCGCGGTGGCGCCGCTCCGGCCTTTCCAGAAGAAGAGCCGCGGAAACGAGAAGTGCCGTTTCTGCCGCCTCTCGCCGACGAGGAAGGGGCAGGTACGGTCCCGGCAACACTCTCACAAGAGCAAGTGGTGGCCTCGGAGCCGGAAATTGATGAGGATGACGAGGGCGACCCCGAAGTCGTTGCCTCTTTACCGGATATTGAAACCCTGCAGTACGAATCTGATTTCACCGTTTTCCTGCAGCAAGGTGTGCCCGAGCGTCTTCGCCGTCTGGCTCTACGCCGTTTGTGGAGCAGCAATGCCGTGTTGGCCAATCTCGATGGCCTGATCGACTACGGGGATGATTTCACCGACGCCGCGACAGTGATCGAAGGCATGCAGACGGTCTATCAGGTGGGCAAGGGAATGCCGGGACCGGAGCCTGAAGAGGATGAAGAAAAGGACGATCTTGAAGAAGAGGACGCTCAGCCGGATGCGAAAATCGCTGCGGCGCCTGAAAAAGAACCAGATGACGAGCCAGTCGCTTCGTCCAATGACGGCGAGGATATGGCAGCGGATGAGGCCGGGGATGGAGTTGCGGACGAAGTTGCCGACTTGGATATCGATGACGAAGATGACGCCGTTGGTTAGGGAAATTAATGGCGTCTGAATGCACGGGGATATCCATGAATTGATGATGCGTTATTCCATTCTGTGGAAACCGGGGGGCGCCGAAAATATGGACACCCGGTGGAGACAGGCGTAGGATTTCAGGTAACTAAGGTGCACGAATTCATAAGCTATAAAGCATGTGTGCCAGAGGGAGATGCATGAGCGTGACAGAGGCGGCAGCTACCACCACTGGAACGATTAGTGATGAGGACCTTCTCAGGTCCCATTGGTATCGGCTGTTGGCGCGCCTGCTCGAAAAACCACCAAGTCTTGAAGTTATGGCTCTTGCGCGCGGTCTTGCGGGCGACGACACGCCGTTCGGCGAGGCGGTGAGCGCGCTGGCAAAGTCTGCCGAGGCGACGACCGTAGAGACGTTGGACACAGAATATCACGAGCTGTTTTACGGCGTTGGCCGGGGTGAGCTCGTGCCGCATCTGTCTTATTATTTGACAGGTTTTCTGAACGAAAAGCCGCTGGGCCAATTGCGCGCCGATATGGCGCGGCTGGGTATTGCCCGGGCGGACGGGGTTTCAGAGCCTGAGGATCATATGGCGCAGCTTTGCGACATGATGGCCGGTTTGATTCTCGGTGAGTTCGACGAGCCGGTGGGCGAGATGGCGGGCAAGACATTCTTCGATGCCCATGTCGGCCCCTGGGCGGTTAAGTTTTTTGAGGATCTGGAAGGCGCTCAAGCGTCGAGCTTCTATATGCCGGTTGGCCGTGTCGGCCGCTTGTTTATGGAGATCGAGGCCCAAGCGTATGAAATGGCGAACTAATTCGCCGGCCTTCGAGATGGTGAGCGGGCGGCTCGACGGACGCTGGCTAACCGAGTTCAACCCGTCGAAAACGAGTCTATTGGGAGGTCACCATCCATGAGTACGGATAGGAAGGTGAGCAAGTCCGATCGGCGAGATTTCTTGAAACTCGCAGGTCTTGGGACCGTTGCCGGAGCGGCGGCGGTGGCTGGGACCGGGGATGCCAAGGCGGCTGAAGCGCCATCCGGCAAGACCAGCGGCGACTATCAGGAAACCAAGCATGTGAAGACTGTTTACGAGTTGGCCCGGTTCTAAGGATCGGACGGCTCCAAAAATGTTAACAGCAAAGCTGGGCGCCTGATTGGGTCGTTCGCCTGATTTGGGTAGTTTGGCAGGGAGAGCGAGATGCTGACGAAAAAGACCGGCGGGGTTGCGAAAGGCCCCCGTTTGTCGAAGGCACTTAGCGGTGCCGTCGGCTCTGCCATGGATCGACGCACGTTCTTGCGTCGTTCAGGTCTGACCGCAGGCGGTGTTGCCGCTGTGGTTGCGATCGGTGGCGGTACGGTGGTGAAGACCACTCCGGCCCAAGCGGCCGAGAAGGTGAGCACGATACGGACTGTTTGCACCCACTGTTCGGTGGGCTGCACGGTCGAGGCTGAAGTTCAAGGCGGCGTATGGGTCGGCCAGGAACCAGGTTTCGATAGCCCCTTCAACCTCGGCGCCCATTGCGCCAAGGGTGCGTCGGTGCGAGAGCACGCGCACGGTGAGCGGCGGCTGAAGTATCCGATGAAATTGGTCAATGGCAAGTACCAGAAGATCAGCTGGGACCAGGCGGTCAATGAGATCGGCGACAAAATGCTCGAGATCCGCAAGCAGTCGGGTCCGGATTCGGTGTATTGGCTCGGTTCCGCCAAGCACTCGAACGAGCAAGCCTATCTGTTCCGCAAGTTCTATGCGTTCTGGGGCTCCAACAATGGTGACCACCAAGCTCGCATCTGCCACTCGACCACGGTCGCCGGCGTAGCCAATACCTGGGGCTACGGCGCGATGACCAACAGCTACAATGACATCCACAACTCCCGCGCCATCTTCCAAATTGGTGGGAACCCCGCCGAGGCGCATCCGGTGTCGCTGTTGCACATGTTGAAGGCGAAGGAGCAGAACAACGCTCCGCTGATCGTTTGCGATCCGCGCTTTACGCGGACGGCCGCCCATGCGGATGAGTATGTGCGTTTCCGTCCCGGCACGGATGTGGCTCTGATTTGGGGCATTCTCTACCACGTGTTCGAGAACGGCTGGGAGGATAAAGAGTTCATCCGCCAGCGGACTTGGGGCATGGAAGAGATCCGCAAGGAAGTCAAAAAGTGGAACCCGGAAGAGACTGAGCGCGTCACGGGCGTGCCGGGCTCACAGATGAAGCGGGTTGCGCGGACTTTGGCCAATAACCGTCCTGGCACCGTGATCTGGTGCATGGGCGGCACCCAGCACACCAACGGCAACAACAACACCCGCGCCTACTGCATCCTGCAGCTGGCATTGGGTAACGCGGCGACGTCCGGTGGCGGTACCAACATCTACCGCGGCCACGACAACGTCCAGGGTGCCACGGACTTCTGTGTCCTGTCGCATTCCTTGCCGGGCTACTACGGCCTCAAGACCGGTTCGTGGAAGCATTGGGCTCGCGTTTGGGATGTCAATTACGACTATCTGCTCGGCCGCTTCGCAACGAAGAAGCTGATGGAGTCGAAGGGCATTCCGGTATCGCGTTGGGTTGACGGTGTGCTTGAAGACAAGAAGAACATCGATCAGCCGGAAAACGTCCGCGGCATGGTGTTCTGGGGCCACGCCCCGAACTCCCAGACCCGCGGGCCGGATATGAAGAAGGCGATGGAGAAACTCGATCTCCTCGTCGTCGTCGATCCATATCCGACGGTCTCTGCGGTCATGCATGACCGCAAGGACGGGGTTTATCTGCTTCCGGCAGCGACCCAGTTCGAGACCTATGGCTCGGTCACGGCATCTAACCGTTCACTGCAATGGCGTGACAAGGTTGTTGAGCCGCTCTTCGAGTCGAAGCCGGACCACAACATTATGTACTTGTTGGCCAAGAAGCTCGGTTTCGACAAGGAGATGTTCAAGAACATCAAGGTCAACGGTGACGAGCCCTTCGTTGAAGACATCACGCGTGAATTCAACAAGGGCATGTGGACCATCGGCTATACCGGCCAGTCGCCGGAACGGCTCAGGGCCCACATGAGAAACCAGCACACCTTCGATCGCACCACCCTGCAAGCCAGGGGTGGCGAGGTTGACGGTGAGTACTACGGTCTGCCATGGCCGTGCTGGGGGACTGCGGAAATGAAGCATCCCGGTACGCCGATCCTCTACGACACCTCAAAGTCGGTGGCCGAGGGCGGTCTTACATTCCGGGCTCGCTTCGGCGTTCAGCGCAACGGCTCCAATCTTTTGGCCGAAGGCGCCTACAGCGTCGGTTCCGAGATCAAGGATGGGTATCCCGAGTTTACGATGGCAATGCTCAAGAAGCTCGGTTGGGACAAGGACCTGACCGCAGCCGAACGGGCGAGCATCGAGAAGCTCGCGGGTGACAAGACCAACTGGAAAGTCGACCTCTCGGGCGGCATTCAGCGGGTCGCGATCAAGCACGGTTGTGCGCCTTTCGGCAATGCCAAGGCGCGTACCGTTGTTTGGACGTTCCCGGATCCGGTACCGCTTCACCGCGAGCCGCTCTATACGCCTCGCCGTGATCTGGTTGCCGACTACCCGACCTACAAGGACCGGAAGGCCTATCGTCTGCCGACGATGTACGAGTCGATCCAGAAGAAGGATTTCTCGAAGGACTTCCCGATGATCCTCACGTCCGGCCGCTTGGTCGAATATGAGGGTGGCGGTGACGAGTCGCGGTCAAACCCGTGGCTGGCCGAACTGCAGCAGGACATGTTCGTCGAGATCCACCCCGCTGATGCCAACGACATTGGTGTCAAAGATGGGGCTCAGGTCTGGGTGCGCGGTCCGGAAGGTGGTGACGTCAAGGTGATGGCAATGGTCACAGAGCGTGTGGCCAGAGGCGTCGCTTTCATGCCGTTCCATTTCGGTGGGCATTTCATGGGCAAGGACTTGCGGGATAAATACCCCGCCGGTGCTGATCCATACGTGCTCGGCGAGGCATCGAACACGGCCCAAACCTACGGGTATGACGTCGTGACCCAGATGCAGGAAACCAAGGCGACGCTGTGTCGCATCGAAAAAGCGTAAGGGGAGCGTGAACCATGGCACGGATGAAATTCCTGTGTGATGCCGAGCGCTGCATCGAATGCAACGCCTGCGTCACAGCCTGTAAGAACGAGAACGAGGTACCCTGGGGCGTCAATCGTCGTCGCGTGGTTACCATCAATGACGGCAAGCCGGGCGAACGCTCGATTTCGGTTGCCTGCATGCACTGTTCGGACCCGCCATGCATGGCGGTCTGCCCGGTGGATGTATTCTACCAGACCGAAGACGGCGTCGTTCTGCACTCCAAGGACCTGTGCATCGGCTGTGGCTATTGCCTCTATGCGTGCCCGTTTGGCGCGCCGCAATATCCGCAAACTGGCAATTACGGTAGCCGGGGCAAGATGGACAAATGCACCTTCTGCTCAGGTGGTCCAGAAGAGAACGGAAGCTCGGCCGAGTTCAAGAAGTACGGCCGCAACCGTCTGGCCGAGGGCAAGCTCCCGCTTTGTGCGGAGATGTGCTCGACCAAGGCGCTGCTGGCGGGCGACGGCGACATTGTGTCGGCGATCTACCGCGAGCGTGTAGTGGCCCGTGGCTTCGGCTCGGGTGCTTGGGGATGGGGGACCGCTTACCAGGCCAAAACTGGCGGGTAAGATGGCCTCTTGGCCCTGACTTCGATCTAGGGAGGGCGGCTTCGGTCGCCCTCCCCAAGTCGATTCGAACTTCAATTTCGCCATGAACTCAGGTGTATGCCGACGATCGGCAAGCCTGACCATAAGTTCGACCCGGGTGTGAATTAGCCGCGCGCTGGCGTGACCCTGAACCTCAATCATCGGAAGGACATGTCGCTATGACGAGCTCGCCGATCCTGAAGCGCCTGATAAAGGCGGCGACTGTAGTAACGGTGCTGTTGGCTGTCGTCTTGTTCGGCCCAGACTTGAACCGAGCGACCAGTCTTGTCGATGTGCAGATCAATCAAGCGCATGCGCAGACGGGCGGCAATGTCCCCGGCAATGTTCAGGGCCGCTTGAGCGAAGCCGAAATCTGGCGGCGAATTCGCCAAGGCAACCCAGGAATGGTTACGATACCCGACAAACAAGCCGGGATCATGATCCAGTCCAAGGGTGAGGCATGGCGCCTATTTCGGACTGAGACACTCGGTGCTTTCGGCGTGTTGATGCTCTTCGGCGCGATCACCTTCTGTTTGATGTTCTATCTTGGTCGTGGTCGCGTCCGTATTGAACAAGGCTGGAGCGGTCGAATTATTGAGCGTTTCAACGACCTCGAAAGATTTGCTCATTGGTTGGTGGCCGTTAGCTTCATAATTCTCGGTCTGACTGGCCTCAATATCCTCTATGGCCGGGACGTCATCATGCCCTTGCTCGGGCCAGAGGCGTTTTCCACGCTTACCGAATTGGGCAAGCTTGCGCATAACTATGTTGGTTTCGCTTTCATGGTTGGCCTGGCGTTGATCTTCGTGCTGTGGGTTAAAAACAATTTTCCAAACCAGCATGATTTAGTCTGGCTGGCCAAATTCGGGGGGCTGTTTTCCAAGCACTCTCACCCTCCGGCTAAGAAATTCAATGCCGGCCAAAAGATCCTGTTCTGGCTCATCATTCTGGGCGGAACCTCGGTTAGCGTAACCGGTGTGGCCTTGATCTTCCCATTCCAGTTCGAGATGTTCGGACCTACCTTCGCAGTGATGAACACCCTCGGATTGGATCTGCCAACGACCCTGACGGCAATGGAAGAGATGCAACTGTCGCAGCTGTGGCACTCGATCATGGCCTTGGTCATGATCGCGGTTGTGATTGGCCATATCTATATCGGGTCACTCGGTATGGAAGGCGCCTTTGATGCGATGGGGTCGGGCGAGGTTGATGAAAATTGGGCGCGCGAGCACCACTCGCTCTGGGTCGAGGAACAGGAGAAAGCTGGATCTTCGGCGCAGGGTGACGACTGACCGCGTGGCATGTTTGATCAAGTCGGACCGACCCTGACAGGCTTGGCGTTGTCGATCGGCATCGCGGCATTCGGTATTTCAGCAGCGATGGAGGCCAAGGCCGAATTGGTTGGCCATGGCGGGCCGGTCCGCGACATCGCAATTTCTCCGGATGGCGGTGGTGTGCTGAGTGCCGGTTTCGACTATCGCGTCATTCTTTGGGATACCAAGCAGGAGCTTGCTCGCCGGGTCTTCTTTGGCCACGACGCGGCGGTCAATGCTGTCGCATTCGCACCGGATGGCCGGCACGCGGTCTCGGCCGGCGCTGACGGCAAGGTCATCCTTTGGAAGGTCGCCGGGCGAGACCCGGTTCGGGTCTTTCAAGGACACGTTGGCAAAGTCGCGAGTGTGGCGGTCTCGCTTGATGGCCGGCTTGCCGCATCGGGTGGGTTTGATGGGACAGTTCGGGTTTGGGATTTGTTTGAGGAAATGGGTGAGCCGCTGATCTACAAGGGTCACACAGGCCCAGTGAATGGCATCGCTTTTTTACCCGATGGCCGCCGGCTCGCTACCGGAGGGTACGATGGGACGGTGCGCCTCTGGTCGCTTGAGGACGTGACAGGTGGCAGGGAGACCTTCGCAAATCTTGGGTTCTCGGTGAATTTCGTCGTTGTGACAGCCGATGGAAATTCGCTGGTGACCGCCGGCACTGATGAAGCGGTGCGAGTCTTTGATCTCATAAGCGGATCTGAGACCAAGATCCTGCTCGGCCACCGGGCCCCAGTGCTCGCCATTGCTGTTTCGCCGGATGGACGGCGGTTCGCCACCGGCGGCGCGCGGGGTCAGGTGATTCTCTGGTCATTTGCCAGTACTAAACCGGTCTGGGAAGCGGTTCGCCACAAGGGGCCGGTCTGGTCTCTTGCTTTTGCGCCTGACAGTAGCCGTCTGATGTCGGCGGGTATCGATGGCCGTATCAAGACCTGGCGGGCCGACGATGGGACGGAGCTTGGGGCGCGGATCGCGGCCGTGGCTTCGAGACCGGAGGAAGAGGGCCTGGAAGGCGAGCTTAAGCGCGGCGCAGTACTGTTCCGTAAATGCCGAGCCTGCCATTCACTTGCGGCAAACGATCAAAACCGAGCCGGTCCAACGCTTTACGGTGTGATTGGCCGCCGTGTTGGCACCGCACCCGGGTACCCCTATTCCCCGGCCTTACTGAAGAGTTCGATCGTCTGGAGCCCGTCGGAGATTAGCCGCCTGTTTGATGAGGGCCCTGACGTCGTGACGCCCGGCACCAAGATGCCATTGCAACGGCTTACGAATGCCGAAGACCGCGCGGCTCTAGTCGCGTATATTGAGTATGCCACCCGGGAATTTGCCACCCGGCGGGCGGGCGCACCGCTGGTGAAGAAGGAGAAGAAGCAATGAAAGCGTTTCTGGCCTCGCTGGTTGCGATCGTGGTTGTAGCAGCAGTCGCCTATATCGCACTCGATCAGTTCGACAACAGCTCTCAGGCTGTGTACCAGTCGAAACAGGGCTCGGTGCGTCTCAACTGATCTGAAGATGCGGGCATCGCCTCTGTATGTTCCGATACTGCTTCTGGTTCTCGCACTGCTTTGGCCGGCGGCACCGTCTCATGCGCACAAAACCAATGTAACCACCAGCCGCATATCGGTTTCCGGGCCACTCGTGCGGTATCGACTGCGGGTCTCGGCACATGATGCGGCGGTCGCAGTGGAAATCCCAACCGACCTCAAATCTCCAATCCCACGCGAACGCTTCGAGACGGCGGTTGGAGAACTCGAAGACTATTTCACCGGCCGCATGATGGTGACCGGCGATGGCGAGGCGTGCCCGCCGTCGATGTCGCTAAATCATGATGGCCTGCCGGAGTGGCTTGAAATCGATCTCACGTTCACCTGTTCCGGTCCCCCGTCTAAACTGCGCGTGGATTTCCTGGTGTTTTTTCACGATATCGATCCGACCCACCGCAGCTTGGGCCGATTGACGCTGGCCGATGGCACCCGCCGGGAGTTCCTGTTCGACCGGGAGACAACTCGCCTGGACGTCGATCTTGCGGGCATGACCTCAGGGCAAGGAGCCGGTGAGCGCCTGGTCAGGCTGATCGTTCTAGGCGCGGAGCATATTGCGGGCGGATTCGATCATGTTCTGTTCCTTTTGATGTTGCTGGTCGCGGCTCCAGCCTTCGGCAGATTGGCGCTCATTGTCACCGCATTTACAGCCGCCCACAGCGTCACACTTGGCCTTGCCTGGTTCGGTGTGATCGAGCCGCCGGTTCGGCTGGTTGAGACCCTGATTGCCCTCTCGATTGCTTGGGTCGCGATCGAAAACCTGTTGGGGCTCGGTACCGGTCGGCGATGGGTCGTCGTCGGTGCCTTCGGCTTAGTGCACGGTCTTGGTTTTTATTCTGCCATGAGCGCGTTGGACCTGGATCGTGGGTCTGCGGCGCTCACCTTGTTCGGTTTCAATCTCGGGGTCGAGGTCGGGCAGCTTCTTGTCGTTGGCTTTGGTTTTGCCCTGTTGCTGACGGTTCGGGCGCGGCCATGGTATGGGATGGCGGTCCGCGCCGTTTCGCTCGCTACCCTGTTCGCGGCCGGTTGGTGGATCGCCGAGCGCGCCATCCTATGAGAAGGAAGTCCCATGACACTCGAGGCCCTTTTGTTCGATTTGGATGGGACGCTGGTCGGCACCCACGAGAACCACTTTCGCGCCACGGTCGACGCCCTTGCGGGATTTGGCCAAACAATCGACCGCCAACGCTATGAAGATCGGGTCAATGGCGGAAACAACGATGATATTCGCCGATACTTCTTTCCCGAAGATCCAGATGGTGCAGGCCGACGATACGTTGCCTTGAAGGAGGAAATATTTCGCCGCTCTCTTGGGATCTTGGAACCAATTGCCGGGTTGCGCGCGGTGCTTTCGACGGCCAGTGCACGCGGCCTGGGCTTGGCAGTCGTCACCAACGCGCCAACAGAGAACGTTGCCGCCATGCTGCCGGCCCTCGGTCTCGACGGCGCCTTCGATGAGATCGTGATCGGTGATGAACTCGAACGCGGTAAGCCCGACCCGCTGCCGTATCGTGTGGCGCTGGAGCAGTTGGGTGTCGGGGCCGAGGCGGCTATTGGTTTCGAAGATTCTCCAAGTGGCCTTCGGGCCCTGTCCGGGGCCGGGGTTTATGCGGTTGGAATCGCGTCCTCGCAGCCGGCCGCCACCTTGATCGCGGCTGGGGCTGACATTGTTGTCGACGACTATCTGGACCCGAAGGTGCTTGCGCTATTGCAGAGTGGCCCACCGGCCTTATAGCGCGGTCATATCTCTCTCTCGTCATCCCGGGCGAAGACCCGGGGTCCTCCTCCGGAGAAAGCTCGCCCGAAGATCCCGGATCAAGTCCGGGATGACGTTATGTGCGACGGTACAGGGGAGCGTGAAGAGTAATTTCCCCTTGCTCGCCATCGTGGCTTAAAGTACATCGGAAGTAGGGATAGTTACATATGAAACTAATTGCGGTGAAAGCGGAATTTAATCCGCCTCACTTGCATGGGAGGGAATACCATGGCCAAGGCATTCGCATCGGCGGCCGATCTCGACGAAAAGAAGGAAACTTTCGCCAAACTTGCTGATGGCGTTTATGCCTTCACCGCCGAAGGCGATCCGAACACCGGTGTGATCATAGGCGATCACGGTGTAATGGTAATCGACGCGCGGGCAACGCCTGTGCTGGCCCGTGAGTTGATGGACCAGATCGCGACGGTTACCGACAAGCCGGTGACCCACGTCATGCTGACCCATTATCACGCGGTCCGGGTCATGGGTGCCTCGGGATACAACGCCAATCACATCATCGCCTCAAAGGACACCCTCGATCTGATCGAGGAGCGCGGCGAGCAGGATTTTAAAAGCGAGGTCGATCGCTTCCCACGGCTGTTCCGCTCGGTCGAATCCGTGCCTGGACTCACTTGGCCAGATGTTGTCGTCGATGGCACCCTGACCGTGCGTTTCGGCGGCCGCGATCTTGTCATCAAACAGGTCGGTCGCGGCCATACCAAGGGCGACACCATCGTCTGGTTGCCAGAAGACCGAATTCTGTTCGCCGGTGACCTGGTTGAAGAGGGGGCAACACCCTATTGCGGCGATGCTTATCTGAACGACTGGCCGCAGACCCTGAACAATCTCTTGGCGCTCAACCCCGAACAGATGGTCCCCGGCCGGGGTGAGGCCATGCGCATCGAACACGAGTGCATCCGCGCCATCGAAGGCACCCGCAGTTTCGTAACCGACATGATGTCTTCGGTGCGTATGGGCTTTGCCGCGGGCAAGTCGCTAAACGACGTTTATGTCGACACCCACCGGGTTCTAAAGCCGAAATACGGCGATTGGGTGATCTTCGAGCATTGCCTGCCGTTCAACATCAGCCGCGCGTTTGATGAGGCGAGCGGGATCGTCGATCCTCGGATCTGGACAGCAGAGCGCGACAATGACATGTGGCATTCGCTGCAGGACGCGTTGAAAGAACTCGACGACGACTAAGGGCGGAGGCAGCCTCCATGGGAAGCTATGATTATCCGCGCTACGATTATGTCCGACCCGAGGCGCTGAACGCCAACGCGCCGGAGCGTCATCCTGTGGTTATCGTTGGGGCGGGCCCGGTCGGCCTCTCGGCGGCGGCGGATTTCGCTTTGCGCGGGGTTGAGACGGTCGTGCTCGACGACGACGACACGGTCTCGCTCGGCAGCCGGGCGATCTGCTGGTCGAAACGCACGCTGGAGATCTTCGACCGTCTTGGTGCCGGCGAGCGCATGCTGGACACGGGCGTGCTGTGGAAGCTCGGTCGCATCTTCCACGGCGAGGATGAACTCTACAATTTCGACATGCTGCCCGAGCCGGGCCACCGCATGCCGGCCTTCGTTAACCTGCAACAGTATTACACCGAGGAGTATCTGGTCGATCGGGTGAACGAACTCGGCAGAACGGAAATTCGCTGGAAGAACAAAGTCATCGGTGTTTCGATGCTTGAGGATGGCGGTGCCAAGCTAGAGGTAGAGACGCCGGACGGGCGATATATGATCGAGGCCGATTATGTGTTGGCGGCAGACGGGGTGCGCAGTGAGATTCGCCGGCAGATGGGGCTGGATTTCAAAGGCAAGGTGTTCGAGGACCGTTTCCTGATCGCCGACATCCAAATGAAGGCGGACTTCCCCTCAGAGCGCTGGTTCTGGTTTGAGCCTCCCTTCCACAAGGGTCAATCAGTCCTGCTGCATCGCCAGGCCGACAATGTCTTCCGTGTCGATTTCCAGCTTCCCTCCAGTGTCGATCCGGACGAAGAAAAGAAACCGGAGAACGTCATCCCCCGCCTGAAAGCCATGTTCGGCCCTGAAGTGGCGTTCGATCTGGAATGGGTCAGCGTCTACACCTTCACCTGCCGGCGCATGGAGCGGTTCCGGCATGGCCCGGTGTTCTTCGTTGGCGACAGTGCCCATGTGGTCAGTCCCTTCGGCGCGCGGGGCGGCAATGGCGGAGTGCAGGATACAGACAATCTGGTCTGGAAGATGTGCCTGGTCATGCAGGGCGCAGCACCGGATCGCCTTCTCGATACCTACGATGACGAGCGTCTGCCGGCGACCGATGAGAACCTGCTGAACTCGACCCGTAGCACGGACTTCCTTACCCCTAAGTCCCAGGCCTCCCTGGATTTTCGCCAAGCGGTTCTGGCGCTGGCAAAGCGCCATGATTTTGCCCGCCGTTTGGTTAATTCCGGGCGATTGTCCCTGCCGCATACATACGTCGACACACCGCTTTCTACGCCTGACGTGGACGGGTTCTCCGGGACCATGCAGCCGGGCTCTCCCGCCGCCGACGCGCCGGTCGCGTTCGATGGCAAGGCCGGCTGGCTGCTGAATGCGCTGGATGGCGATTTCACGTTGATGGTGTTCGCTGATGCGGTGGGGCGCGAAATCGTAGCGTCACTAGCCGGCGGCTCTCCGTCGGTAAGAACCCTGCTCGTCTCGACACAGTCAGGCGAACTCGAAGACGGGCGGGTGGTTGTGGATGTCGATGGCCTAGCCCGCGAGCGCTATGACGCCGAGCCTGGAACTGTCTATCTGATCCGCCCGGATCAGCACGTGGCCGCCCGCTGGCGACAGATCGATTTGAATAAGCTGCAAGCGGCTTTATCGCGTGCAACCGCGACCGGTGCTGCCTCGACCGCTCGGCATGCAGTGGGAGGTTGAGGTATGGAACTCAAGACCGATCCGAATATCGAACGCCCGGATGATTTTTATGAAGCGTTGATCGAGGCCCACCTCGGCCTCTCGGATGAGGAAAGCCGACAGCTTAACGCCCGGTTGATCCTGTTATTGGCGAACCAGATTGGGGATTTGGAAGTGCTGCGAGCGGCGATAAAAGAGGCGCGAGAAGGTCTATAGGCTGGCTCTTCGTCATCCTGAGGTGCGAGCGCAGCGAGCCTCGAAGGACGCACGCCGGTATCAGCTTGCGCCCTTCGAGGCCCTCCCGTTGGTCGGGCACCTCAGGATGACGAGGGCCCGACCTTACGAAAACGCCTTGAACGTGATCATGGTAAAGGTGTCCTTCACCCCGGCCAATCGCTGCACTTTCTCGTTCACGAAATGCCCGACATCGCTTCCGTCGTCGAGATAGCATTTGAGCAACAAGTCGTATTGGCCTGACGTCGAGTACACTTCAGATATCTCATCGATATCGGTCGCCGCTTTGTCGGCGACATCGTAGGAACGGCCGAGTTCACATTTCACTTGAACGAAGATCGTCTGCATCGGTTAGTCCTCGATTGGTACAGCCCGCGCCATGGTCCTCCGCGAGCGGTGGAAAATCAACCACCCATGCCCTCAACCAAGTCCCAACCGACCTTGGCCAATAGCGGTGCCTTGATGCCGACATCGGCGGCGTTCTCGGAGCTGGCGTTGCCTTGAAGCGCTCGGGCATAGACGCCTTGGCAAATGGCGGCCAGCCGGAAGCAGGAAAAGGCAACGTAGAAATGCCAGTCTGGAATTTCATCTCGCCCCGTCCGACGACAATAATCGGCGACGTAGTCTACTTCCGACGGGATGCCGAGGGCGTCCATGTCCAACCCGATCATGCCTTTCAACGCTGGCGCACCGTAGGGCATGTGGTAGGGCATGCAGTTGTAGGCGAGGTCGCTCAACGGGTGCCCCAGGGTCGCCAACTCCCAATCCAGGATCGCCAGGACGCGCGGCTCCGTCGGATGCATGATCATGTTGTCGAGGCGGAAGTCGCCATGCACGATGGTCGCCTCGTCCTCACCGGGGATTCTGTCCGGCAACCAGGCCATGAGCCGGTCCATGTCCGGAATTTCGTCGGTTTTGCTGGCCTCGTATTGCCGTGTCCAGCGCGAGATTTGGCGGGCGACATAATCGGCTGGCTTGCCGAACCCCTCCAGCCCAACGGCCTGCCAGTCCACCGAGTGCAGCTTGGCAAGCGCGTCGACCATAGCCTCGTAGATCGCCGCGCGGTCGCCGGGGGAAGTTGCTTCAGCAATGCCGGGGTCGGGGATCACTCGTCCCTCGACATGATCCATCACGAAGAAGGTCTGGCCGATGACCGCATCGTCCTCGCAGAGATGCAGCATTTCCGGCACTGGTACGTCGGTCCCGGCGAGCGCCTTCATGACCCGATATTCACGATCGACCGCGTGCGCTGACGGCAGCAGCTCGCCCGGCGGTTTCTTACGCAGCACAAACCGTCTTCCGCCGGCCTCTAGGCGGTAAGTCGGATTGGACTGGCCACCTTGGAATTGCTGGACCGTGACGCCGTTCTTGAACTCAGACAGACCATGGTCATGCAGATAAGATGCGAGACCGTCCTCGTCGAATTTATGGATATCGGTGACCGGGCCGAGGGTTGCCATTGCTATGGTCTCCTTTAGGCCGGGTCGGCAGTGAGCCGGCCGCCATCGGCGATAATGCTCTGACCGGTAATAAAGCGCCCGGCATCACCGGCGAGACAGCAGGCGAGGCCGGCGATATCAACCGGATCGCCGATACGCTGGAGCGGTGTCACCTTTTCGACCACCTCGCGCCGCGCCGGGTCTTCCCAGAGCGCGCGGGCGAAGTCGGTCTTGACCAGGCCAGGTGCTATTGCATTGACCCGGATGTTGTGTTCGCCCCACTCGACCGCGAGGTTGCGGACCAACTGGATCTCAGCCGCTTTGGAAATCGCATACATGCCGAGCTTGCGGTTGCCGAAATACGCGGCGATCGAGGAAATCATGATCACGGCACCATCGCGGCGCTCAGCCATATCCGGCAGCACCATGTTGGCGAGCCAGAAGGCGCTCTTGACGTTGTTGTTCATGACTTTGTCCCAGGCCTCGTCATCAAGGTCCCTCATCGGGCCGAAGACCGGGTTGGAGGCGGCGTTGCAGACCAGGATGTCGATCTTGCCGAAGGCGCTCTTCGACGCCTCAACCAGAGATTCTAGCTGATCCTTGTGGCCGATATTGCAGGGGTGGGCGATCGCCTCGCCACCGTCGGCTCGGATCGCTTCCGCGACCTCCTCACAGGCTGGTTGTTTGCGCGAAGAGACCACGACCTTGGCGCCGAGTTTGGCCATTTCCTCAGCGATTGAACGGCCGATACCCCGCGAGGAGCCGGTGATTACTGCGGTTTTTCCGGTGAGGTCGAAGAGCATTTATTTATATCCTGACTAAGGAATTCATATCCCAAAACTTATAACCAACATCCGGCGACGCGCCAACGGGTCGTGGTTGGTGCTTGGTTAGCCGTTGTAGAAGCGTCGGCCGCGATCCCGCAGCCAGAGACGGACGAGATGACGTTTACGCTCGGGCTCGGGCCAGTCGGTAAAACCAGTCCTAGAATGGCCGAGGGTCCGGTTGTTGACGATCTGAATCTGTCCGGGTTGGAAATTGAACTCTTTGGCCCTGCCGGGCCCGTTCATGATCTCTTCCAAGGCATCAATGGCTTCCAGGCCCGGCTCATCTGGGGTTTCGCTGGCCAACTCATAGCCTTGCCGCACCATCCGCCGCGATAGCCGACCGCGGAGTACCTGGCCATCCCATTCAAACAATGGGTGGCGGATATACATGACGTCGTCCGGCGCGTGCTCTCGCTGGCGATCGAAGACGTAGTCGTCGTAGAGCCTGGGCAGTAAGGTTGGGTGTTGCTGCCTCATTTGGTTGTGGGCCCGCGCGAAGCTGACGATACGGCTAACCCCGCCTTCCATCGCGGTTTGCAGGCAAAGCAGCGCCACGTAGTCAGGCGGACAGAGGTTGTAGGAATTGTCGGTGTGCAGGTTCTGGTGGGCGTTGGTGACATCCGGGCGCACACCGTTGCCGGCTGGTTTTCCGGTGTCGCGAACATCGTAGATCATCTTGCCGTCCCAGCTTTGCGCCACCGGTCGCGCGATCAGCTGTGCCAGCAGGTAATACAGTGCCAGAACTACATCTCGCCCGGCTTCTTCGATCGGAAAACCATCAATCAGGGCGAAGCCGTGCCCGTCGTCGAGTTCGCGCTTGATCCCAGTTAGATACGCAGCACAGGCCGAGAGCTCGAATTCGGCCGCATCAAGTGCTATTGTCGGCAGCGGGTTTGCAGCCAGAAGTTTTGCAACATTCATCAGTTCCACGCGGGCCGCATCGGGCAGGGTGAAGTGGCCTACTTCGGCCGATACCTCATCACCGCGCCAGGCGATAGCTCCTGATATGTCGTGCTCTAAGCTCATCCATCCGATTTACCACTCGCGGCATTCTGCGTCGAACTCTTCCTACCGAATAAATTCCCGCGTGCGGCCTCGCGGGGAAAGCGCTATGGGAATGCGGTTTGAATTTGATCGATCTTTCATCAGGAGCAGTGCATGACATCGGGACAGCGGCGGTTCGGCCGAATTCTGGTTACCAATGACGACGGCA
>JABIRP010000090.1 GCA_018699735.1 Rhodospirillaceae bacterium
CCGGGCGGGTGACCGGGCGGGTGACCGGGCGGGTGACCGGGCGGGTGACCGGGCGGGTGACCGGGCGGGTGACCGGGCGGGTGACCGGGCGGGTGACCGGGCGGGTGGCCGAACAGATGGCCGAGCGGCCAACCGAGCGGAAAGGAGATCGATGATGAAAACCGGGACGCGTTTCCAACTTCCGGCAATCGCCGCGACGGCAGTCATTCTGTTGTCTCCGGCGACCACGGTCGCGCAAGACCTGGTGCAAGCCGGTGTGTCCGCTGCGGTTCGCGGCCAGATCGAAGTGGCCTCTCTCACCGATACAGTTGGTCGGGTGATCGGCAGTGGCGAGAACATCTTCCTTGGCGACCGTGTAAGCTCCGGCGCGAATTCGGGGCTGCAGGTGCTGTTGCTCGATGAGACCGTGTTCACCATCGGATCGGACAGCGCCATCGTGATCGATAAATTCGTTTACGATCCGGCGGCTGGGGCCGGCAAAGTCGCTGCCCGGATCGTCAAAGGCGCGTTCCGGTTCGTCACCGGCAGGATCGCGCGGAACAAACCCCAGGACATGACCGTCAAACTGCCGACCGGGTCCATGGCCATTCGCGGCACCATGGTTGCCGGCAAGGTCGAGGGCGATACGTCCCTGGTCGTCCTGCTTGGGCCCGGAGAAGGTACCAACACCACGGCCCGGATCGGGCGGGTTGAGGTATCGAGCGCCGGCACTACCGTCGAGCTGACGCGTCCGGGTTTTGCCACCACGATCGACGGCATCGGTGCGGTGCCGACAGAGCCATTCCAACTACCGGCATCGGACATTCAGGCACTGTCCGGATCGCTGACAGCACGCCCGTCATCCTCGACCGAGAAGGCATCGGCATCGAGCGGCCCAACTCAGTCGGGAAACACTAACTCGGAGTCGACCCCATCCGCCGAAAAAAGTCAGCCTCAGGCTAGCGGCACTCAAAGCTCCGGCGGATCGCCATCATCCGACAGCACTGAGAAATCAACGGCAGAGTCTGGGGCAACAGAGTCTGGGGCAACAGAGTCTGGGGCAACAGAGTCTGGGGCAACAGAGTCTGGGTCGACCGCTTCTGCCGGCGACACCACATCGACCGCTAGTGCCGGTGACCTGGCCGGGCAGACCACCGCTGGCGGCGCCGACATGGCCGGCAGCGCTATCAGTATCGGTGAGGTTCGCGACGCGAACGACGTGCTCGCCGTGCACTCGACCCAAAGCGACCCGGATGGGATCGATGCCGACACAACCACCGTCGCCGACAGCGTCACAACCTTGGAAGAACTGCGCAAGATCGAGAGCGGGTCGCATACCTATATTGTCGATACAGAATTCGTCCAAACTGCAATGGACGGGAAATCGGTCAATATAGCCGGTACCATGCTGGTGAAGGTTGAGATCGATTTCGGGGCGCGAACAATCGGCGGCGACAACTCCGGCATTACGCTGGAGACATTGTCAGGCGGCGGTAACATCGACTTCTTCGATCCAGTCCTCTCGGAAAGCTACGCTGACGGCCCAGATAGCGAGCTTACCGACCATACCTACGGCCAAAGTCCAATGGACCCCGATGCGATAAAGGGCAGCGTCATCGAGATCCGCAACAAGGACGGTGTGATTGCTCAAGAGGGCCGGGCTGACATCGTCTATGACGATGGTAGCAACAAGGGCAAGGGTGCTGGCACGTCGCCACCGCGGACGAACTAGAGCGCTTCCAAATAGACATGAACCGCTCTAGGCTCCACTAGATGACCCGTGCCGTCCGTCTGCTCGCGACCCTTTTGCTGCTGGTCCTCATCGCAGGGCTGAGGGCGAATGACCCGACGATCCTGCAGGAGATGCGCTGGCGGGTCTTTGACAACTACCAGCGACTTGCACCAAGGGAATACAAACAAACCCCGGTCGTGGTCGTCGATATTGACGATGAGACCCTGCAGCGCCACGGACAATGGCCCTGGCCGCGCACGCTTGTTGCCGAGTTGGTTCGTCGATTGCAAGACGCCGGCGCCGCCGTTGTGGCACTCGATATCATCTTTTCCGAGCCGGACCGGACTTCACCGGCCAACCTTCTTCGCTATTGGCAAGGAACAGCACTCGCGAAACGCCTGGTCGGTTTGGACGCCGATGGCACCTTGCCGGATCATGACAAAGTGCTTGGCGAGACCCTTGCTCGCGGCAACTCGGTCACTGGATTTTTCATGACCAACTACGATACCGGCGTCACGCCGAAATCAACATCAGGCATCGCGGTTGGTGGCGATCCGGCAGAACAGTTCGTGCCGAATTTTGATGGCGCGCTTGTCAGCGTGCCGGCAATCGAACAAGGGGCGACCGGCAACGGAAGTTTCAATGTCATGGCCGATAGTGATGGCGTGGTCCGCAGAGTTCCGATGTTCGTTACGCTCGGGGACAAATTATACCCGTCCTTCGCGGCCGAAACCTTGCGCACGGCGCTGGGCGCATCGACCTATATCGTCAAGACCTCTGGCGGCAGCGGCGAAATGGCGTTCGGAGAGCACACCGGCGTGGTTAAAGTGAAGATCGGCCCCTATGTGATCCCAACCGACGGCCAGGGTCGGGTCTTGCTTCGTGACACCGGGCCCGTCGCCGAGCGTATTTTTCCCGTTTGGGAGATATTTGAGCCCAATTTCAACCCCGAACGGGTCGCCGGCTTTATAGCGATTATCGGCACCACGGCCGCCGGGTTGAAGGACCAGCACTCGACACCGCTCGGCGTGAATACCGCCGGGGCTACCGTTCACGCCCAATTGCTGGAGCAAGCGCTGCACGAAGAGTACATGTCCCGACCCGACTGGGCCGATGGGGCAGAGATCGTCCTCCTGATCGCTCTTGGTTTGACGGTCATCGTGCTCTTCGAAATCCCCAAGCTTGGCGCCATAGCGCCGGCGATGGTTTCAGGTGTAGTGATCGCCGGCGCTTTCTGGTGGTCGTGGTACCAGTTCACGACCAACGCCCAGCTGTTTGACCCGGTTTACCCCGGCATTGCTGGCGTGATGATTTATACCGGCGCGTCCTTCATCCGATATCTCGCTACCGAGGGGGAGCGCCGCCGCGTGCGTTCGGCCTTCGGTCGATATATGGCGCCCGCCATGGTCGAGCGCCTGGCCGAGGATCCAGAGCGCTTAACCCTGGGCGGCGAGATGCGCGACCTGACATTGCTGTTTTGCGATATCCGGGGCTTCACCTCGATCTCCGAAAAACTTGATCCTGTGGAACTGACCAATCTGATCAACCGCTTCCTGACACCGATGACTGAGATCATTGTCGATCGTGGCGGCACCATCGACAAGTACATGGGCGATTGCATCATGGCGTTCTGGAATGCGCCGATCGATGACCCGATCCATCGCGCCCACGCCATCGAGTCCGCCACCGCCATGAGCGCCCGGCTGGTCACCCTCAACCGGGAGCTTGCACGCGAGGCCGAAGAGGCTGGTGAGGACCCGATCCATCTCGGGATCGGCATCGGGCTCAATTCCGGCATGTGCTGCGTCGGCAATTTCGGCTCGGACCTGCGGTTCGACTATTCCGCTCTCGGCGACGATGTAAATCTGGCGTCCAGGCTTGAGGGTCAGAGCAAGACCTATGGCGTTGAGTTGGTCCTAAGCGAGGCGACACTGTCTGAGGACACAACCTCCCCCCGCCTGGAGCTTGATCTCATCGTGGTAAAGGGTCGCAATGAACCGGTTCGTATCTTTACCGTCTTAGACAACCGGGATGGGGCTCGCGGTGAAGCGCAACAAAGATTGATGGAGGCGCACGCCAAGATGCTTGGCTGCTATCGCGGACAGGATTGGGACGGCGTATTCACCCACGCCGCCGATGCGCGCCAGCAAGCCGAACTGGCCGAGCACGATATCGAAGGCCTGTACGATCTTTACGAAGAGCGCGCGGAAGCCTTCGAAACCGAGCCGCCGCCGGCGGATTGGGATGGGGTCTATACTGCCGAGACTAAGTAGGTGGCCTTGCTATCGCGCGTCATCCTGAGGTGCCCGACCATCGGGCGGGCCTCAAAGGACGCACATCGGCAACCACCACACCCGCTACCAACCCAGTACATAGCACGGCCGCCTCGGATCGGCGCCGCCGCCCATCACCCCGGTCTCGCCATCGCGCGCAATCATGCAAACCGCACCGGCCCGCCAATTGCCTTCCGGCCAAGCCTCGACCTTGTGACCGAGCTCAGACAATCGGGCGCCATGGCTTTCAACCAAGCTCTCTTCCATGCGCAGTAAGTCCGGGCTGACATTATGCGGCGCGAAACTCTGCGGATAGCTGTAGGACGAGAACCTCGGCGCCCCGACCGCATCCTGGGGCGACATTCCGAAGACCAGCAGATTGGTCAGCGCCTGGGCCATGGCCTGGATCTGGACATCGGCCCCGGGTGTACCAAAAGGAACGACACGGCCGTCATCGCAAACCGCGATTGCCGGGTTCGGCGTCAGCCTTGGCCGCTTGCCGGGCACTATCGAGGACGGGTGGTCCGGATCGGCCCGGGATTGCGAGCCTCGGCTGGAAAGACACATTCCAAGCTCAGGGACAACCGGGGTGTTGCTCGACCCGTCACTCGGTGTGCAGGAAAATACCAGCCCGTCGGAGTCTATGGCGCAGGTATAGGAGGTATCCAGCGCGCCCTCACCTACGAGCTCCTGCTCTCCGGCCTCGTCCCAAAGCTCGCCATGCGGTGTAGCGCGTGCGCGATCGATCCGGTCGCGCAAATGGGCAGCATGCTGGCTCGACGTCAGGCGGTCGATCGGCACGTCGACATGACGTGGGTCGCCGTAATGTTCTTCGCGGTCGTGGAACACCAGCTTGATCGCCTCGGCGACAACATGGATATAAGCCGCCGAGTTGTGGCCGAGAGCTTCCAAGTCAAAGCCCTCAAGGATTGCCAGCACTTGCGTTAAGGCTGGCCCCTGACACCAAGGACCGCAGGCATGTACGGTGGCACCGGCGAAGCGTGTGGTAACCGATTGATCGAAGGTGACGCTGTAGCCGGCAAGGTCCTTCATCGTCAACCAGCCGCCATTTTCGCGATGGAACCGATCGATCGTCTGGGCAATATCACCCTCGTAAAACGCATGGCGCGCGGCGGCAAGACCGGCCTTGCGATCGCCTCCGGCCGCCTGTTCCTGGTCCGCCATAAATTGGATGGTCGCGGCTAGCTTCTCTAGGCGAAACACACTGCCAACCTTCGGCGGCGCGTCGTTCGGCAAGTAGATCCGCGTGTTCTCCTCATATTCCCGATACTCATGCTCGTGCTCGGCGATTGTTGAAGCCAAGAGGTCATACATGACAAAACCATCTCGAGCCGCGCGAATGGCACCGAAGGCGACTTCCCCGAACGACATCGTCCCGAAACGTTCGAGCGCCGCGATGAACGCCGCCGGTGCGCCTGGCACCACGGTGCGAAGGATGCCGCGCGGCACCAAGCCATCGAATTCGTCTATGAATCGATTGATGTCGGTCGCCTCCGGCCACCAGCCGAGCCCGTCGATGGTCACCATCTCGCCTGACGACGGGTCTCGGATCATCATTGGCGCCACACCACCGAAGCCAACCAGATCGCTCTGCACCACACCGAGGCACATAGCCGAGGCAACTCCAGCATCGACCGCATTGCCTCCTGCTTCCAGCACCGCATACCCGGCCTCAGCCGCGAGATAATGTCCGGCCGCGACCATGTGTTGGTGGCCGAGAATGGTCGGTCGATTGCTGGTCATGGGAAAGACTCCTCTTAATCAGGCAAAACGGTCAGCGCTCAGCAGACAACTCCCGGCTCTTTCCTGCAAGAGATTCAATGGGTCCGGCACAAAAAAAGCGGGGTTGTTATTTTTATATTGCATTTATATTGGATTTTAGATAAATTGTCCTCACTGGCAGAACGCTAGCTCGCAGAAATGCGAACCTCGATAGAAGATCGGGAATGAAATGTTAACCGCGAATACCAATCCCGCCGCACATGTGGCACTGCGAAGTTTCAATTCGATCGGGCGAGGGCTCGATGCGATTGATAAACGCGTGTCGACTGGTTTGAGGGTTGCGGGAGCGCTGGATGACGCATCGAACTTCTCAATCGCCCAAGGTATACGCACGAATGTTCGCGCCTGGGAATCCGTCAAACAATCACTCGGCACGACACAAGGCCTTTTGAAGGTCACGATTGCTGCGGCAACGGCGATTTCCGATATGATGGCCAGCCTGAAACAGAAAGCGATCGAGTATGCGAACGCCGATACGCCCCAACGCGTCATTCTTCAGAACGATATCAACGCTATCCTTGATCAAATCGATCAAATGGCGGACTCGGCCAAGTTCAACGGTACCAATCTGATTGAACGCGACGGAACCGGCGTCACCCCACCAGCACCGCCAGACGAAGGCACGAATTTCCAATTCAACGGACCGGGCAGCAACACGCACGCGATCGGTAGCGTCGCCGGCACCTTCCGCTTGAACTTCACGGCAACCGGAAGTGGCGGCGGTAACGTACGCGTATTTTACAATGGTTCGCAGGTCGCCAACAATCCGGTCAATCCACCTAATCAATCCGGGGTGCTCACCTTCGCCTTTCCTGCAACGCCGTCGACCGACATCACCGTACAACTGTCCGGGTCGCCGAACCTCATCCTCGATTACAACTTCGCCATGGACTTTTCCACCGGACAAGGGACCGCGGGCGAGTACCATGCTCTGAAGGACCCGGACGGAAGCACGATCGATTTACAGTTCCGCTCCATGCGCTCCGATGGTCTGGACATCAGACCGCTCGATCTGACGGACGTGACGATCTCCTTGGCGCAGATCGCTGCAGCCGAGCAGGAGGTCAACGAAGCTCTAGGCTACTATGCGGCCAAACTGCGAGAAACCAACCAGGCGAGGCTGGGAGCCGAAGAATTCATTGATTCGATGAACGAGGGGCTCGGAAACATTGTAGATGCGAACATTGCCCGGGAAAGCTCGCGCCGGATTGCGGAGCAGGCAAGGCTCAGTTTGTCGCAACAGACATTGTCGCTCGCCAACCGAAAACCGGAAGCGGTCCTGACTCTGTTCAATCGAAATTAGCGACTAAACCGAAATATCGAGGTTTTGGCCGCGCCCTGCCGCACCATTCTCACCGGTCCGGCTGGGACGTGGATTGTCGCTGAGTTGTCTTTCGTCTCCAGGCTGAACGACCGATTGTCCCGGGCCAGTCTCGCTCGCACCGACACCGGATTGCGCACCTTGAACAGCGCTCGATTGGGCGACCGAAGCGGCTTGCTGTTGTTGGTCCTGCTGTGCCGGCGGCTGAATTCCGGGGCGCGCGGACCCAAGCGCGATGGTTCCGCTTGATGCACTTGCGACTAGATCAATCATGACAAATCTCCGCGTCGTCGGGAAATTCCAGACCTGACACCTCTAGGTCGACGCTAGCCGGTAAAAATGAACAACGGGTTAACGGGCCCAAGCCTTAGCGCTTGAACATATCCAGCATGTAAACCGGCAAGCCAAACGATCCTGTATGCACGTCCGGCGTATAATACCGGGTCGCGATGCTCTTCGATGCGAACCGGTTGGCGATGGTCGCTGTATCTAGGGCGCGCAAACCCATGTCATCGCTGGCCCAACCGAAGGCCATCGGCCCGCCCTGATAAGTTGGCACTGTCGCCAGATAGAACCAAACATCGGCGAAAAGCGGCTTCAGACGGGAATAGGTGCTGGTGATTTCCTCGCCTTGAACGAAGGGCACACCATTTTGCGTAACCAGGATGCCGCCCTCGGTCAAACACCGCTTGCAGCCGGCATAAAACGCCTGGCCGAACAATACCTCGCTCGGACCGATGGGGTCCGTTGAGTCCACAATCACGATATCCCAGCGCTCATCTGTTTCGGCAACGAACCGGGCACCGTCGGCGATTACCAGTTCGAACCGCGGATCGTCGAACGCGCCGGCGTTCAACGTCGGAAGATGCTCGCGACACATCTCCACCACCGCCGGGTCGATTTCAACCATGGTGAGGTGTTCGATATCCTGGTGCTTCAGGGTCTCGCGGGCCATTCCACCATCGCCGCCGCCGATGATCAAAACCCGCTTCACCGCGCCATGCGCCAGGATCGGAAGGTGGGTCAGCATTTCGTGATAGATGAACTCGTCGCCTTCGGTCGTCTGAACGATACCGTCCAGCGCCAGCACGCGGCCAAAGCGCGAATTCTCGAAAATGATCAGGTCTTGGTGTTCGGTTTTCTCACGGTAGAGAACGCGGTCGATGCTGAGATGCTGTCCGTAATCCTCGTGCAGCGTCTCGTTGAACCACTCGGTCATACCATCATGCCGCGTTTCAGGTCGTTCACCTGAACCGAGGTCGGGCCGAAAGCCGTCTTGAACACATCAATGGTCTTGTAAGGCAGGGCATCGCCGCACATGAAAACGTCGAAAGCCGCGTAATCCCGTTCTGGCCAGGTGTGAACACTGATGTGGGATTCCGCCAACACCGCAACGCCGGAGACCCCGCCATTCGGCGTAAAGTGATGCAGATGGATATGCAGCAACGTGGCACCCGAAACCTCAACAGCCTCGCGCAGCGTCGCTTCAATATGTTCCAGATCATCAAGCCGCGTGGCACCCCATAGATCGAGCACCAGATGCGTACCAGCGAAGCACAAGCCGTCTTGGCGAACGAAATGGTCCCAATTCTCGTCCGACCGGTCGTGCGAAGCGGGCAGCGGAATAACATTGTCGGCACCGCTCGCGGCGCTCGTATTCTCAGCTTCGGCCTTGGTCTGATTGGTTCTGCTCGGCTGAGTTTCCGAGATCATCCCCAATTCGGTAAGAGCGATGTTTTTTTTCATCGGACCCTCCAAATCCAGTAGATGAGCCCAGATACCCCGTCGCATCCCGCTTGCCGTGCTCGCCGCTACTGATGTGGCCTGCTCTGTAGTGGCCTGCCTTGATGTAGCCTGCCTTGATGTAGCCTGCCTTGATGTAGCCTGCCTTGATGTAGCCTGGGGGCGAAATGGTCTGGCTATCTGTTCTGGTAATTCGGCGTTTCTTTGAGGGGCGCGTTTTGCGTCCTAAAGCCTAGGGACGCAAGGGGAAATTTGCTCGTCGGTGAAAATAATTTCGAATCGAGCCACCACCGCTTCAGCCCGGGCGCGCCCTGGCCCGTCTGCGCCGCCGTCGAACACCATCATCCGCTTCCAGCGATAGCTCGCCCGGCACGCCCGAGTTCCATGGTTTTCCAAGCGCATCGGCAATAACTTCGCGGCTCGGTTCTTCGCCGAGCGGATGGCTCTTCAAGGCCTCCGCCATGGCCCGCACATGTTCGGCCGTCGACCCGCAGCAGCCACCGATGATCCGCGCGCCGGCGTCCCGAGCCAGACGTGCGTAATCAGCCATGATCGCCGGCGAGCCGTCGTAGCGGATATGCCCGTCGACGTAGCGTGGCACGCCGCAATTGCCTTTGGCGACGACGATTGTTCTAGGGTCACTCGCCGATGCGATCTCAAGAACACTGTCGAGAAGTTCTGAAGGCCCGATGCCGCAATTGGCGCCGACCGCTGATGGCGTGACCGCCAAACCCTCACCAATATTTGGCAAATCCTCCGGGCGGTATCCCATCATGGTGCGGCGGTTGGTATCAAATGTCATGGTGCAGACAATCGGCAAGCTGGTAGCACCGGCAGCCTCGATAGCCGCCCTCGCCTCCTCTGGCGCCGACATCGTTTCGATCCAGATCAGATCTGCCCCGCCTCGCGCCAGCGCCTCGATCTGCTCTCGGAACGCCGCCTTGGCGGTTTCATCGGTCAGCATGCCAAGCGGCTGCATGAGTTCGCCGGTCGGCCCGACCGAACCTGCGACCAGAACTCGGCGCCCGGTCTCGGCCATATAGCTGTCGGCTTCGGCCCTGGCGACACCGGCAGCCGCTTCGTTAAGCGCGCCGCACCGCTCACCAAAGGCATGCAGGTCGAGGCGAAACCGGGTCCCACCGAAACTGTTGGTCAGAATGATATCGGATCCAGCCTCAAGGTAGTCGCGATGCACGGAGCGAACCCGTTCGGGGTGCTCCAGGTTCCAGAGCTCAGGGCAATCGCCGGTTTCCAATCCTAAAGCAAACAGGCTGGTACCCATGGCACCATCGGCAAGCAGGCAACCCCGCTCGGTGAGCAACTCATTCAAGAAGGCGCTCATCGCTCGCCGCCCTGACGCTGGGAAGCACGTCGCCTGGTGGGGCGGCGACGATCCATGCTCCCTCGGCTTGCTCGGCGTTCGTGCAGCTCTTGGATGATTGTACGCCGCTCGTCATCAACGAGCCGGGCCCAGGATGCGATCTCGATCATGGTCCGCCAGCACCCTCGGCACCAGCCGGTCTCGGGGTCGAGTTGGCAGACCGAGACGCAAGGCGACGGGATGGTTCGCGATGGAATAGGGGTCTGGTTGGTCACACACATGCTCCGGTCCGGTTTCGCCGAAACTTAGCCCTGTGGCGCCGAATGGCAAGCCCATGTCGATCTCGAAAAGAGGTTCCTCACGCTGCATTGCTTGCCTTGATCGAAGAACGTGATATCTTAATGAGAACAAAACAAGAACAATGGAGTTGTGAGTCATGCCTAATTCCAGACGTTTCCTGGCGCTTTGGCTGCCATATTTCGCGGTTGAGAGCGCTCCTGAGGGTGTTGGCGGCGACCAGAACGGCTCCCCCACCGTTCTGGTCGCCGACCGGTCGGGGCGGCGTGAGGTGCGCGGGATCGGACCAGAAGCACGCGGTCTTGGCATTGTTGTTGGCCGCAGTCTCAGCGACGCGCGGGCGCTGGAGCCAGGAGTGGTTGCCCTGGAAGAGGACCCAGCCGCCGCGCGCGCAGCATTGGAGCGCTTGGCTGACTGGTGTGGGCGTTACACGCCACTGGTGGCGATCGACCCAGCGGCGGGTGAGACCGGGGATGGAGGGTTGCTGCTCGACGTCACCGGCTGCGCGCATCTGTTCGATGTCCGTGGCGACGATTTGGGTGAAGCGGCGATGCTGTCAGATCTATTGGCTCGCCTGCGGCGCTTCGGTCATGTCGGGCGGGCTGCGATCGCCGATACGCCGGGCGCCGCTTGGGCGGCATCGCGATTTGCGACAAGAGGCGAGAGCAAGATCGTGGCGCCCGGAGAAACAGCGGCGGCTTTGGCGGATATGCCGCTGGCGGCCTTGCGCCTGCCGGCTGCCGCGATCGAGGGGCTGGAGCGGGTAGGCTTGCGCCGCATCAGCGACCTCTACGGGGTCGCCCGCGCGCCTGTCGCCACCCGGTTTGGTACCGTTGTCAGTCGTCAGCTGGACCAAGCACTTGGAAAAACCTCGGAGCCGATTTCGCCCCGAGGACCGGTCTTTCCGCATCGGGTCCGCCTGGGCTTGCCTGATGCCATCACCCAGCGCGGCGATATAGAGCACGGCCTGCACCGCCTGATCGCACGCCTGGTTGAGCGCCTGGAACGCGAGCATGCCGGTGTTCGCCGCCTGCGCTTCACCGTCTACCGGGTCGACGGCGAGACCCGCTCTCTGGTCGTCGGCACATCGCGCGCCAGGCGGGATGTTCGAGTTTTGATGCGGCTGTTTGCTGAGCATCTGGATTATCTCGACCCCGGCTTCGGCATCGACGCGCTGGCACTTGAGGCGCTGGAGATCGAAACCGCCGCCTGGCGCCAAAATGCCCTGGCTGGGGAAGGCAAGGTCGAAACCGAAGCTGCGATTGCTGATCTGGTCGATAAGCTCACCAACCGACTTGGCCCAGGCGCCGTCACTCAGCCGATGCCGCGAGAGAGCCACCTGCCGGAACGGGCAGAGCTTCGGTCTCCCTGGTTGGCCCCACGGTCGGCTCCACGGCCGGCTCCACGGCCGGAAGGCGGGCCAAGCGCTTGGCGGAGCGCACCGGGCCCGGTGGCACCGCGCCCGATCCGCCTGCTCCCCCACGCTGAGGCGGTCGAGGCGACGGCGCTGTTGCCGGACCACCCACCGGCGCGGTTTCGTTGGCGTGGTGTCGACTACCGGGTCGCCCGCGCCGCCGGACCGGAGCGTATCGCACCGGAGTGGTGGCGCGACAAAACCGACCGCCTGACCCGCGACTACTTCCGTGTTGAGGACGAGGTTGGCCGCCGTTTCTGGCTCTATCGTCAAGGCCTGTCCGAACGCGGTGAAGCACCGGCCTGGTACCTGCACGGCCTGTTCGCGTGAGGCCGGGTGTGATGGGTCGTCACTCTCTTCGTTTTCGCTGCTTCCCGGCCGACCGAAGAGAGAACCGGGATCTCGATCAAGCCGCGCAGGCGGGAATGACGCCAGTATAGACGGCTTGCAAATGACTGCTTACGCCGAACTTCAGGTCACCTCGAACTTCAGCTTCCTGCGCGGGGCGGCGCATCCAGAGGAATTGGCCGAGACCGCTGCCAGACTTGGCCATCAAGCGATAACCGTGACCGACAGGAACACGCTTGCCGGCATCGTTCGTGCCCATGGCGCCGCCAAGGCGGCGGGCATCCAGTTCATCCCCGGTGCCAGGCTCGATCTGGAGGATGGGCCGAGCCTGCTGGTCTGGCCAACGGATCGCACCGCCTATGGCCGGCTCTCGCGACTACTGTCGCTCGGCAAGCGGCGGGCGGACAAGGGCGAATGCCGAGTTCTTCGTGCCGATCTGGCCCAGTTCGCACAGGATCAAGTCGTGGCGCTGGTGCCGCCTGATGATCTCCATCTGGATCTCTTGGATGATTTGCTCTGGGTCGGGCGGGTGTTTCCCGGTGCCTGCTATCTCGCAACCTCCGCGTTGTATCGCGGTGACGACGGAGCTCGGCTCTCCCAATTGGCCGAACTCGCGGCGGCCTCTGATGTGCCGATGGTTGCCACCGGCGATGTGCGCTATCACGTCCCCGAACGTCGACCGCTGGCCGATGTGCTGACTTGTATTCGCGAGCATCGTACGATCGACGACGCCGGCTACCGGTTGGATGCCAATGCCGAGCGCTATCTGAAGCCCGGTCCCGAGATGGCGCGGCTGTTCCGCGATTATCCAGACGCCATCGCCTGCACAATCGAGATCGCCGAGCGCTGTCGCTTCTCGCTCGACGAGTTGCGCTACGAGTACCCCGACGAGGTTTCGCCGAACGGTCGCTCACCGCGTGCGGAGCTGGAACATCTGACCCGGGTTGGTGCGGTGGAGCGCTATCCTGATGGCGTTCCAAATAAGGTCGAGGCGCAGCTAGCGCATGAGTTGGCCCTGATTACCCGTCTTGAATACGAGCCGTACTTTCTGACCGTGCATGACATGGTCCGCTTCGCCCGGTCGCTCGGCATTCTCTGTCAGGGCCGGGGCTCGGCGGCGAACTCGGCGGTTTGCTATTGCCTCGGCATCACTGCTGTCGACCCGGCCCGCTCCGATCTGTTGTTCGAGCGTTTCATCAGCGAAGAGCGGGGCGAGCCGCCGGACATCGACGTCGACTTCGAGCATGAGCGGCGCGAGGAGGTAATCCAATACGTCTACGAGAAATACGGCCGCGACCGTGCCGCCCTGACGGCGACCGTAATCAGCTACCGCTCGCGCAGTGCCGTGCGCGAGGTCGGCAAGGCGATGGGGCTCTCGGCCGATATGGTCGGCGCGCTGGCGAGCCAGGGGTGGGGCTCTTCGCGCGAGGTGGCAGAGGACGCGCGGGTGCGTGAAATCGGGCTCAACCCGAGCGATCGACGGCTCGCCATGACCCTTGATCTCACCCGGCAGCTGATCGGCTTTCCGCGCCATTTATCGCAGCATGTCGGTGGCTTCGTGATCACCCGCGACCGGCTCGACACCGTGGTACCGATCGAGAATGCGGCGATGGAAGACCGCACGGTCATTGAGTGGGATAAGGACGATCTCGATGCCCTCGGCATCCTCAAAGTCGATGTGCTGGCGCTCGGCATGTTGAGCTGTGTGCGCAAGGGTTTCGACCTGCTGCGCCAGCACCATGGAGTTGATTTCAACCTCGCCACCGTGCCGGCGGAAGACGCCCAGACCTACGACATGCTCTGCCGGGGTGACTCGCTCGGCGTCTTCCAGGTCGAAAGCCGGGCCCAGATGGCGATGCTGCCACGCCTGAAACCGCGCGATTTCTACGACCTGGTGATCGAGGTGGCGATCGTGCGTCCGGGGCCGATCCAAGGCGACATGGTGCATCCCTATTTGCGGCGACGTGACGGTATCGAGCAGGTCGAGTATCCCTCGCCGGAACTGGAACGCGTGCTCTCCAAGACCCTCGGCGTGCCGCTGTTCCAAGAACAGGCGATGCAGATCGCCATCGTCGCTGCTGGTTTCACACCCTCGGAAGCCGACCAACTGCGGCGCGCCATGGCGACCTTCAAGAAGACCGGCAAGATCGGGTTGTTCGAGCGCAAGATGATCGATGGCATGGTCGAGCGCGGTTACGAGCCGGAGTTCGCCGAGCGCTGTTTTCGCCAGATCGAGGGTTTCGGCAATTACGGTTTTCCAGAGAGCCATGCCGCGAGCTTCGCACTGCTGGTCTATGTCTCTAGCTGGATGAAGTGCCACTACCCGGCTGTCTTCGCCTGCGCGCTGCTGAACTCACAGCCGATGGGGTTCTACGCCCCAGCTCAGATCGTGCGCGATGCCCGCGACCATGGGGTCGAGGTCCGGCCGCCGGACGCCAACCTCTCCGACTGGGATTGTATTTTAGAGCCAATCGAGCGTGGCGGCGGCATAGCCCTCCGCCTCGGGTTGCGACAGATAAAGGGGCTGAAGGAGCAAGACGGCCAGATGCTGGTTGCCTGCCGGAGCAGCGGCTATGACGAGCCGCGCGCGCTTTGGCGCCGCGCCGGGCTCGGTCCCTCGGTGTTGGAGGCCTTGGCGCGCGGTGACGCTTTCGTCTCGATGGGACTCTCACGGCGCGAGGCCTTTTGGGCCGCAAAGGGTCTGGCCGCTGCGATCGCAGAAGCAAAAGGCCCGGCTGACGATCTGCCGCTCTTCGCCGCCGCCGAAGCGCGAGACGGAGTGCCAGTACCTTGGCCGGAAGCCAATGTAACGCTGCCACGGGCGCCCCTCGGTGAAGAGGTAGTGGACGATTATTCGACGCTCAGGCTTTCGCTCAAGGCACACCCGCTGGCCCTGTTGCGTGACCGCTTCGCCGCCGACCATCGAATAGTCTGCGCCAGCCTTGAGACGACCCGGCCCGGCAAGCGGGTGCGGTTAGCCGGATTGGCCATCGTCCGACAACGTCCGGGCACGGCCAAAGGGGTCATCTTCGTGACCATCGAGGACGAGACCGCAATCGCAAATTTAATCGTCTGGCCGGACATGTTTGAGAAATACCGCCGTGTCGTGCTCAGCGCCCGGCTGCTCGGCGTCACCGGCCGAGTGCAGCGCGAGGGCCGGGTGATCCACATCGTGGTCGAGCACCTGGACGACCTGACCAGCGATCTGGCGAGGTTGACCGACGGCACGCTGGATACCACCGATTTCAAACAGGCCGAGGCCAACGCCGACGAGCTGAAGCGCCCGGCCCGGGAGCTCCCGCCGCCAAAACCGGGAGAGCCACCACCGCCGCCACGCTGCTATGAGCCGGTCCGCCGGCACCCCCGCCAAATGCGCGCCGAGTTACGGGTGGTCAGCCGAGACTTTCATTGAAGGCTGGGTACGTCCTTTGACCGTCATTCCCGCGAAGGCGGGAATCCAACCAAATACGGAACCAAGAGCTGGATTCCCGCCTTCGGGGGAATGACGGCTAAAAATGCCGCAATCCGCACCGCAACCTAATCCGCCGCCTCATCTCGCGCATTCAATTTCTTCGTCTTGACCATCTTACGCAGGATCATGTTGCGTTTCAGCGCCGAGATGTGGTCGACGAACAGAATCCCATCGAGATGGTCCATCTCATGCTGCACGCAGGTGCCGAGCAGCTCGTCCGCATGCAATTCCTGGGTCTTGCCGTCGCGATCAAGGTAGCGAACCTTGACCCATGTTGGTCGCACCACATCGGCATAATGTTCGGGCAGCGAGAGGCACCCTTCTTCGTGCAGATTGTCCTCTTCGGAAACATCGACGATTTCGGGGTTGATCAGACACAGCGGTCGAGGCTCTTCATCGTCGCGCGCGGTGTCGATCACCAGCAGGCGTTTACTCACCCCGACTTGGGGTGCGGCGAGGCCAATACCGGGCGCCGCATACATGGTTTCCAGCATATCGCCAGCCAGGCGCCTGATCTCGTCGTCAACCGTCTCGACCAGCGTACATTTCAATTTCAACGCCGGATCGGGTGCCAGAATGATGGGCAGTTTCGCCATGGGGTGTCCCTGTGCTCAAAAGTCAGACTTCACCTAGGTGATGAGGCAGGACTCGTCAAGATCGACCCACCGGAATCCAGCCGTGGTAGACTGCTGTGATTCGCAAGAAAGGGATAAGAGATGGACGCATTGATGATCGTTCTGGTGCTCGCGGCAGTCATCGTTGCTGCGGTGGCGGTGGTCATGACCGTGCGCGGAAATGCGGGTGGCAACCAGACCGGTGAGGCGCTTGAGCGATTGAGCGCCAGCCAGGGTGAGTTGGTCGGTCGGCTCTCCCAGCTCTCGGAAAGTCAGGCGGCGCAGCAAGCCCGCCTGGCCGAGGTGATGCAGAGCCAGGAGCGCGAGATCGCCAAGAAACTTGAAGAGCGGCTGGCCGAGGTCTCGCGCAAGGTCGGCGAGAGTCTGGAGAAGACAACGACCAAGAACGAAACCACCATGACCGATTTGAAAACTCGGCTGGCGGTGATCGACGCGGCGCAGAAGAACATCACCGAACTCTCCACCCAAGTGGTCAACCTGCAGGACATCCTCTCAAACAAGCAAGCTCGCGGCGCTTTTGGTGAGATCCAGCTCGAAGACCTGGTGCGTGCGGCCTTGCCACCGAACGCCTATGCCTTCCAAGCGACCATCGGCAACGGCAAGCGGGTCGACTGCCTGCTCACCTTGCCAAACCCACCGGGTGCGATTGCGGTCGATGCCAAATTTCCGCTGGAGAGTTACCGGAACTTGCGCAATGCCAACTCCGATGCCGAACGCGAAATCGCGCGTCGGGCTTTGGGCGCCGATGTTCTGAAGCACGTGAAAGACATCGCCGAGAAATACATCGTCCCGGGGGAAACCGCAGAATCGGCCCTGATGTTCCTGCCCTCGGAAGCAATTTACGCCGAGTTGCACGCCAATATGCAGTCGGTGATCGAGCAATCCTATCGCCGGCGCGTCTGGATCGTCTCACCAACCACCTTGATGGCGACCTTGAACACCGTGCGCGCGGTCCTGAAAGACGCGGCGATGCGCGAGCAGGCACATGTCATTCAGGCCGAAGTGGGCTCTCTCCTGGATGATGTCGATCGTCTCGCGAAACGGGTCGGCAATCTGGAAACCCATTTCCAGCACGCGAATAAGGACATTCGCGAGATCCACATCTCGACCGAGAAGATCCAGCGCCGGGGCGAGCGTATCAAAGAGATCGAAGTCGGTGACGATGGCGAAGCGGCGGTAGAAGCCGAAGACCTTGTGGCGAAGCTGGATGTGGTTCCGGAGCGCGGAGCGGCGGAGTAAAGGACTCTCAGACGCTTTTAGAGGCTCACCCCATGCCCAGGGCTTGTTTGTACAGATCCAGAAGCGCTTCAAGTTCGCTACGGTCGTCGGTGTCCATTTTCCGCAAGCGGACGATCTGGCGCATGATCTTGACGTCGAACCCGTTGCCCTTGGCCTCGCTATAAACTTCGCGGGTGTCCGCGCTCAGCGCCGCTTTCTCTTCTTCCAGTCGCTCAATCCGCTCAATGTAGGAGCGCAGCTGATCGCCAGCGATACCGCCAACCTCGGCCATGGGAATTCCTCTCGTCAATCTTGAATGCAACCACCGGTCCACGACCGTCGCCGGACCATAGTGTGGCCGATCTTAGGCGGCAAGATCTTCCGAGCCGTAGATCAAATTCACCCGTTTTTCACGGTCAAATTTACCACCACGAGCCTGAGCGATCTCGCCAATTTCGAGAATCGCACGGAATCTGCCGAATCCTTGGTTTTGGCCCAAAGTTTGCGTGTTGGGTGATGTTCAAGGCGGGGGCCTGAACATTCTGGTTCAACGAGATCTAAGGGTACAAATCCTATGACTTTGAGTTTAATGACAAACGTCCCCGCCATCAGCATCAGCCCCTCTGACGGCACCGAACCCGCATTTTCCGGCTTCACCACGGGCGGGGCGCAGATCCAGACAGTGTCCGGTGGTGGTCTATCACTCGGTTCCCGGAGCCTTACGGACATAACCTTACCGGCACCCGGGACCTATGACTTGCGTGCCCTCATTGAGCAGACCGCAGCCGAGAGCGGATGGCCAGGCGATTCGATCGATAGTGACTTCACACCGAATATGGCGATCGCAGTATCCATCGATCCATCCGAGATCGAGTTAACTCTGGCTCCGAATGCGCCGACGCCCGAATTCACCAACAATTTCGATTTTCTGATCACCCTCGACCCCGAGGTGGCGCTCCCACCTGTCGGAGACCTTGAACCCGAAGAGCCGGTGCTTGAGTTTGGCAGTTTCGAGGATGCTCTCCTGGGCCTGCGAGAGCCTGTGGTCGACGAACCCATCAGTGCCGACGACTTTGAAATTGCTCCGATCGTGTCCTTGCTGGAAGGCGCCGAGTTGTCGCCGATTGAACCAATCGATCCGGGAAGCGTTGTTTTTCCTTCGGAAATTCCTCTGGCTTTTCTTTACAGCACGCCTGTCATCCATACCGAAGAGCCGCCCGAGGAGACAATCGAATTGGATTTGATGGTTGCCGATCGCCCAGAGTTCGAATTGATACAGCTGGTTGCTTCAGAGCAAACCGGGTCCGAGCCGACCGGCGGTTTTGCGCCGACTGTCGGCCTGGTCGGTGACACGTCGTTCAGCTTTGATGCGGGCGGTTTACTCGGATAGCTCTTCCCGTTGTTTAACGTCAAAGAGCCGGCCTATAGTTGGGCCGGCTCTTTCGCATTTACACCGAACATCGAACGCGCCGCTAACGTGCCCAAACGACAATAGGCTCATCGCGACCTCTGAGGTCCTGTGGGCCAACCGATGTCAATTTCGCCAGCAATTCGTCGGTTTCCCCGGTCGCTTCCTCCGCCGCTTCGCCGCGTGCTCTTTCGATGAGATCGTCACTCACAGCAACCCGTACATCTAAGCGCCTGGTCAAACCTTCAAGCCGACTGGCGACGTTGACAGCGTCACCGAGAACAGCGAACTCCAAACGTCGGTCGGAGCCGATGTCGCCGAGGACCACACCACCATAATGCAGGCCGATCGAAATCCGGATGACCTCAGCACCCATTGCTTGGCGTTCTCGGTTCCAAACATCCATTGCCGCTATCATTGTTTGGGCGCAGGCCAAAGCGTTGCTGGCGTCCTGGGGGCCGGGCTCGGGCGTGCCGAAGGTCGCCATCAGGCCGTCGCCAAGAAACTTGTCAAGTGTACCGTCGTGATCAAACACGGCCCGCTCCATTCGAGCGTGAAACTCGCGCAATGTGCCGACAACCTGCCCGGCCGTCTGCTTTTCCGCGAGCTTCGTAAACCCAACGATGTCGACAAACATGACCGCGACGTCCTGATCTCTGACCGCCCCAAGCGGTTGGTCTCGAATGGCCAATTGGTCGACGATATTTGGTGGGAAATGCCGCGCCAGATTTGCCCTTTCGCGCGCCACCTCAGCCTGTTTCCTGAGCAGCCGGCTGGTCCGCCGGCCACCAAGAGCCAAGATTCCGGCGACAATCAAGAACACCAAAATCTCTTCCACCCGCCCTGGAATTCGGACGTCATTTGGGTCAAGAAACTTCAGCAAATTTGGATGATTGGCGAGCAAGACCTGTATGTCTTGCGAAACCTCGGGCAGAACCGGCGGCTGAAACGAAATCCAAATCAACCCGCCGATCCAAAGGCCTGAAGTCCAAGTGCCAACGGCAAATACCGTTCGCCAGGAGTAAGCCATCGTGGCGCCGGCGAGCAGCACGAAAAAATATTTGAAGCTTCCGAAGTGGTATTGCATCGCCGCCGGGAATTCATGCTCCATAAACGGGTTCGGTACGACCTGAATGAAGGTCATCAAGGCCAGATCGCAGAACACCAATGCCAATTCCCGCTTCGATGCGCCGAGGCGCCCGGCCTTGATCTGCGCCCAACCGATCAAGGCAAATCCGACAAGCATTGCCTCATAATACAGCACGCCCCAAGTCGGATTTACGTATGGCAAAAATAGCGCGATAACCACCAGAGCCACCCAACGAGCCCGGACCGCCAGGAGCAGGCCTTCGCGCTTATCAGCGTCCAAGGCGGCTGTGACCGGATCAGACAATGCACGGAGATCGATCTTCTCATCATACAAAACGCTTGCCGTTGCATCGGCTGTCTGAACTTGAGCCATGGGGTCCCCCTCCGGATCGCGACCACTGCCGCATACCGTATAATCTGAGCATCTGACATGCTCCTGCCAAGCCCTGTCTTAACCAACTGATTTGACAAGCAGGAACGCCCAGGGTACCGGACCAACAGACAATCCTTAAATTGACCCGCCACCTAGACGGACCCATCCATGAGCAGCCCCACCGCCAGCGCCGACCCGGACTCGCGAAATGCGATCCAGGGCCGAATGGCGTGGCTGAACTCAAGAATCGCTCTGGCACGGGCTCCCTTGGTCCTGGCCATTGGGCTCGGGGCGGCCGGTGGGGCCGTACTGCTGGCTCAGGCATGGATTCTGGCAGGGTTGCTTGATGCGGTTATCTCAGGCGGTGAAGCGGTCTCAGATCGATTGGGCGACGTCGTGAGCTTGCTGGCGCTCTACCTGGTGCGTGTCGGCCTGAGCCATGGCGCCGCCCTTGCCGGGTTCGAGGCATCAGCGCGCGTTAGAATTTCGGTCCGGCGGGCCGTGACGCATAAGCTTGCGCGGCTTGGGCCATCCTATATGAAATCCCGATCCAGCGGCGAGGTTGCTTCGGTTGCGATGGAGCAGATTGAGGCCTTGGATGGGTTTTTCGGTAAATACCTGCCCGCCGCCGCCTTAGCCTGGGTGGTGCCGGCAACGATCCTCGCGGTCGTCGCAGGTCTGGACTGGGGTGCTGCCATCATCCTCGCCATCGCCGGGCCACTGGTGCCGGCATTGATGGGCGTGATCGGGATGGGAACCGCCGCGGCAGCGCGAAAGCAAATGGCCACCCTGGCCCGGATGAGCGGCTATTTCCTGGATCGGCTGCAGGGCCTTGCAACGCTTCGCCTGTTCGGACAGGCCGAGAACGAATTGGTCCGGTCACGAGAAATCGCCGATGAGTTTCGGGTCCGCACAATGCGCATCCTGCGTGTCGCCTTCCTGACATCCACAGCGCTTGAGCTTCTCGCTTCAGGTACGATCGTCTTGCTGGCCGCCCATGTAGCCTTGGCTATGTCGGGTCAACCGCTCATCCCGATATCGGGTACATTGACGCTGCCGGTGGCACTGTTCGTGCTGTTGCTGGCGCCGGACTTCTTCCAGCCGTTTCGTCAACTCACCACACATTATCACGACCGGGCCAGCGCTCTCGGGGCGGCCGAAGCCTTGGTTGCAATCCTGGATCAGCCGGACCCGCCGGCTGGGCCAGGCACGACGATTGACGCCGACAGACCGGTAGCGGTTTCGCTGCGCAACGTTCGCCTGGACTATGGCGCTAAATCCGACGGGGGGCGGGTCGCCCTCGACGGAGTAGACATTGATGTTGCACCCGGTGAAAAGGTGGCCCTGGTCGGCCAGAGTGGTGCCGGAAAATCCTCGGTGATTGAGCTGTTGCTTGGCTTCGAGCAACCAAGTTCCGGCGACATCCAGATCGACGGCAAGCCGGCCGACGGGCACGCCATTCGGGAGATCGCCGCTTGGGCCGGTCAGGCAAGCCGGATCTTTCACGGCACCATTGCCTCAAACATCAAGATCGGCGCGCCGGATGCAACCGACCAAGACGTTCGCGCCGCCGCCGAAGCCGCTCGGGTCACCGATTTCGCCGACCTATTGCCGGATGGCCTCGATACCGCTGTCGGCGAGCGCGGACATGGGCTTTCCGGCGGTGAGGCCCGCCGCGTGGCGCTGGCGCGGGCTTTCCTGCGCGATCGCCCTTTGTTGTTGCTCGACGAGCCGACAGCAAATCTCGACCGCGAGAACGAGGCTCTGGTCGTCGACGCGATCGAGCGGTTGAGCCAAAACCGCACCGTGCTGATCGCCACCCACAGCCCCGCCGTCATTGAGCGTTGCGACCGTTCGATCCGGCTTGAAGCAGGGCGGGTTGAGGCGGAGAAAGTTGAGGTCGGAAATGGGTGATCTTGGCACCTTCCTGTCCCTGATCGGCCGGCGGCGCGGCTGGATGCTGGCCGGCGGCGCCATGGCTTTGACTTCGGCGCTCTCGGGTATTGGTCTGCTGGCGATCGCCGGGTGGTATGTGGGGTCCGCTGCCTTAGCCGCCGGTACCGGATTGGTGATTTTTGGGATTAGCGTTCGTGTTTTACTCCGTGGGTTCGCCGTGGCCCGTGTGCTTGGGCGCTATGCCGAACGGCTGGTAACCCATGAGGCAACCTTCCGACTGCTCGCCGATATCCGCCTCTGGTTCCTCGAATGCGCCATCCCTTTGGCGCCCTTGAAGCTCGGCGGATTTCGCGGCGGTGATTTGCTTTCCCGTATCGTTGCTGACGTGGACGCTTTGGACGGCCTCTACCTCCGGCTTCTGGTGCCAAGCGTGGTGGCCGTGGTTGTCGCAGGCGCCATGCTGGTCTTGCTCGGGGCATTTTCACCGGTCATTGCCTTGACGGTCCTGGCACTGCTTGCAACTGCTGGCCTCGTGGTGCCTGCTTGGATGCGCCGGATTGGCGATGCCTCGGGCGCCGAGAGCGTGACGGCAGCGGCAGATGCCCGCACCGCCCTGGTGGATATGACCCAGGGCATGGCGGAACTCACCGCGCATGGCGCGCTTGACCGCCAACTGGCGATTATCGCGGAGGCCGAAGAGCGGTTGATCGGGGCACAACGCCATCAAGCCGCGCTCGCCGGCCTGTCGGCCGCTCTTTCCGGGTTTGCCGCCAACCTTGCCATGTTGGCGGTGCTTTGGCTTGGCTCACAGGCGATTGCAGCCGGCGGCATGGCGCCTGCGGTGCTGGCAATGTTGGTGCTGGCCGTCATTGCGAGTTTCGAGGCCGTCTCCCCCTTGGCCGCCGCCTATCAGCTGGTCGGGCGCATTCGCACCGCCGCCGGCCGGGTTCTGGAGATCGCGCACGCCCCGCCCAGCGTCACTGAGCCTGAGGCTCCCACTCAGATGCCAACCGGTAACGATATCGCGCTGGTCGGTCTGACCGCTCGCCATGAGGCGGCGATAGCGCCGGCACTCGACCGCATCGATCTCAGCATTACCGAAGGCTCGCGCCTGGCGTTGGTTGGGCCCAGCGGATCGGGTAAATCGAGCCTCCTTACCGTACTCCTTCGGTTCCTCGATTATGAATCCGGCACGCTATCGATTGGTGGCGTCGATGCAAAGACGCTGTCCGGCGATGCACTGCGCGGGCGAATGGCTATGCTGTCTCAGGCGAGCCAGATCTTTGCCGCAAGTCTGCGCGACAATCTTCTCATTGGCCGGCCAGATGCAACCGACAGCGACCTGACTGCCGCTCTAGAAAACGCCGGCCTGGGAGATTTTTTGACCGACCTGCCGCAGGGCCTCGACACTTGGCTTGGTGAGGGTGGGGTTGCGGTATCGGGTGGCCAGGCGCGGCGGGTGGCACTTGCTCGGGTATATCTGAAGGACGCGCCGATCCTACTCTTGGATGAACCGACAGAAGGCTTGGATGCCGAGAGCGAGCGTGACGTATTGGCCCGTCTGGCTAAGATCATGATCGGCCGAACCACGATCATGGTTACCCATCACCCGGCTGGGCTGGACCTGATGGACCGGGTCATCCGTTTGGAAGCCGGGCGGTTGGTCGAGTAACGACGCATTTACCGAGGTGCCGGTATGACCTTGCCTCGGTTCAGGATGTCGGCGGGATCAATGGCGGTTTTCAACTTGGCCATCAGTTCGCGTTCGATTGGCGAGAGATAGCGCTCGGCGGCGGCCAGCTTTTCCGTACCGACACCATGCTCAGCGCTGAACGAGCCGCCGAGGCCGACAGCGACTTCCTCAATCGCACTCGTAAGGTCCGGCCAGGACGCGACGAATGCAACAGGGTCACTCCCCGGCGGCGGGTTGATGTTGAAGTGAATGTTACCGTCTCCGATATGACCGAACGGTATTGGCACAGCACCCGGCGCGATTGAACCGACAACCGCTGTCGCCTGTTCGATAAAATCTGGAATGACCGAGATCGGAACAGCGGTGTCGTTCTTCAGGTTCCCGGGTGTCTCGACTTGGGCCAGCGCGATCCCCTCACGGTAGGACCAAAGGCCTGACCGTTGAGCCTCCGAGCGCGCGAGAACGGCATCCGTAACAAGGCCCGTCTCCATCGCAGTCGCCAGTACAGTTTCAAGTGCTGCATCAAGGTCAAACAAAGTACTGGCACTCTCCAGCTCGATCAGAACCTGCCAGCCATACTGCTCCATGAACGGCTCTGCTGCCTCGGTTCGCTGCAGGTGCAAATCAAGGCCGGATCGCGGGATCAACTCGAACGCGGTTGCGAGTTCACCGATCTCACGACGCACCAGGCCGAGCAACTCCACCGCTGCCGCTGGGTCTGGGATCGCCGCAATCGTCGTTGCGCGCGCGCGGGCCAACGGTGTCAGGCGAAGCACGGCGGCGGTAATTACCCCTAGCGTTCCCTCCGAGCCGATGAAGAGCTGCTTCAAATCGTAACCGACATTGCTCTTCGGAAGTTTGCGAAGGCCATTCCAAATCTGGCCATCGGCCAAGACGACCTCGAGCCCCAGCACCAGATTTCGGGTCATGCCGTGGCGCAGCACGTTGTTGCCACCGGCATTGGTCGCCAGATTTCCGCCGATCTGGCTTGAAATACCGCCATGGAAGACCGGGAAATCGAGGCTGACTGCCTCGGCCTCCTCGCGCACTCGGACCAGGGGGCAGCCGGCTTCAACCGTCATCGTCGAGGATACCGGATCGATCTCGCGGATCTGGCTCATACGATCGAGTGACAGGATAATCTGATCGCCGGTCCCATCCGGCACACCGCCGCCGCAAAATCCTGTGTTGCCACCTTGTGGAACCAGCACGACAGCGTGCTCGGCCGCGAGCCGAACCACGGCCGCCACCTCATCGGTACTCTGTGGTCGTGCGACGGCGAGTGCCTGACCCTGATGCACCCCGATCAGATCGGCTTCGTAGGGGGCCATGTCGTCAGGCTCGACGAGGAGGCCACGTTCGCCGAGAAGGTTTGAGAGTTCATTCAACATGCCGGTATTAAACGGTTGCACCGCGCCCTTGTCACGCCTTCGACGGCGCGGCAGTCTGATGTCAGACTCAAACCGAAGGAAATCATCCCATGACCTGGATCCGTACCATCCCCTACAAAGAGGCGACCGGCCGGTTGAAGCAACTCTACGACCGGGTCAAGGGACCGGACGACAACGTCGACAACATCATGATGGCCCACTCGCTGCGCCCGCACTCGATGGAAGGCCACATGCACATCTACAAGTACGTGCTGCATCACTCCGCCAACACGTTGGAGAAATGGTTCCTGGAGGCGCTTGGCGTTTATACCAGTTCCCTGAACGACTGCTCCTATTGTGTCGAGCACCACTATCAGGGCATGCGGCGTTTGCTTGGCGATGATGATCGGTCGGGTGGCATTCGCCTGGCGATCGAAGCCGATGCGCCGGACCGGGCCTTCGACGGTCGAGAGCTGGCGGCGATGCGGTACGCGCGCGCGCTGACGCGGGCGCCAGCGGATTTGACCAGCACAGATATCGCGGGCTTGCGGGCTTGTGGATTGGAGGACGGCGAGATCTTGGAGATCAACCAGGTCGTGGCCTATTTCAACTATGCAAACCGAACCGTTCTAGGTCTCGGCATCAATACCGACGGCGATATTATTGGCCTCTCGCCCGGCGACAACGATGATCCAGACAACTGGAACCATGGCTGATTGAGATTGGGCTGAGTGAGATTGGGTTAAGCGAGAATGGGTTAAGCGAGATGGGGTTAGGCGAGAATGGACAAAACAGACCGTCGCCGCTATCTACCCCGACATCGCGACAGGAAAGGAGCCGGTGTTATGTCTTCCGAGATTTCTCCAGGGACCGTCCGCAATGGAGTAGCCCTGGGTGTAATCCTGATGGGGCTGGTGGTTCTGGTTTCCAACATCGCGGTCGGTTACCCGATCAATGACTGGCTGACCTGGGGCGCATTCACCTACCCACTGGCCTTCCTGGTCACCGACCTGATCAATCGTGTCTTCGGCGTCCGGCACGCACGACGAGTGGTCTACGCAGGCTTCGTCGTCGGTGTCGTGCTTTCGGTATTCTATGCCGATGTGCGGATCGGGCTCGCCTCGGGGTCCGCCTTCCTCGTCGCCCAGTTGCTCGATGTGACGATCTTTGACCGCTTGCGTCGCCAATCCTGGTGGAAGGCGCCGCTGATCTCATCGCTGTTGGGCTCGGCGGTCGATACGGCTCTGTTCTTCTCGCTCGCCTTCGCCGGCACGCAAGTTCCGTGGGTGACGCTCGGCATTGGCGATTACGGCGCCAAGCTGTTCATGGCCGCCGCTCTGCTGGTGCCATTCCGCGTCTTCATCGCCATGCTGCCAGCGCATCTCGCTCAGACGAGTGAAACGTCCAGCGCGTAAGATCAGGGCGCATGAAGGTCGATCTCTTTGATTTTGAGCTGCCGGCCGATCTGATCGCGCGACACCCCGTCGAGCCGCGTGATGCGGCCCGGCTGCTGGATCTGACAGATGCGGAGGCTGCCGACCGGACGGTCAGCGACCTGCCGGATCTTCTGGCCCCCGGAGACATACTGGTTCTGAACGACACCCGCGTTGTGCCCACCCGGATCGAGGGGCAACGCGGTGAGGCTCGGATAGAGGCAACGCTGCACAAGAATGAAGGCGACGGCCAATGGGCCGCATTCGCCAGGCCCGGCAAGCGCCTGAAACCCGGCGACCGGGTGACCTTCGCCGGTGGCCTTAACGCCCATGTGATCGAGAAGCGCGAGGGCGGTGAAGTTCTGTTCGACTTCGGGCTCGATGAGACGGCAATGTTCGCAGCCCTGCATCAACACGGCCGCATGCCGTTGCCGCCCTATATCAAGCGGGCGCTAGGCGAAGGATCCGAAGACGCCAAGGACTATCAGACCTGTTATGCAGCCCGCGATGGCGCGGTCGCGGCGCCGACCGCTGGTCTGCACTTCACCGAAAACCTGTTCACACGCTTGCAAGCGCGCGGTATCGAGCACGTGTTTTTGACCCTGCATGTTGGCGCCGGGACTTTTCTGCCGATCAAGGTCGACAATACGGACGATCACGCCATGCACGCCGAATGGGGCGAGGTCACAGCCGAAGTGGCCGAACGCCTGAACCGAGCACGAGCGGCGGGTGGACGGATCGTATCGGTCGGA
>JABIRP010000091.1 GCA_018699735.1 Rhodospirillaceae bacterium
ATGCGCCTGACCTTCGGCGTTGGCGTCGTCGGTGTAGCGGCCACCACCGCGCAGGAGTTTCGGGTCTTCTTTGCGCGGTAGCGGTTTGCCGATGATGGGTTCGCTGCTGGTCATGTGTACGGTTACCTGCTGTGTTTGCCTCGGGCGGTACGTCGCGGTAGATCTGGGCCCTCAATTGGCGGGCCGGAAGGATTGCGGATATTCAAGCGCTTGTCACCCCGGTGTTCGCGTGTCTTTGCCGGTTCGGCTATGATCGCGTCAATCTGGGATCGCAACTTTCAAGGCGATTGGCCGTCAGATCGAGGATGGATTGTCTGACCATGAATACTGTGTTGAAGAACAGAATCGTTTACATCCCGATCGAAAAACGGATGCGGGAGATGAGTGCAAAGTTGTTGGTCGCGCTCGAACTGACCCGGCGCGACTTTTCGGTGGTGTTCGGGTTTCATAGAGCCATTCTTGCCAATCTCTCGAACTTTCCGCCAGGAGCCGTCCTTTTCAAGGGCATGAACCGTGTTCAAGAGGAATTCATGACACAGGCGATGCCATACGAACATGTTCTGCTCGCCACCGACGAAGAAGCGCTGGGAGCGGGCGACGCAAAGTATCTAACGACAGAAATCCAGGACAATGTTCACAAACTGATCCGCCTAGTGCTTTGCCAGGGCGAAACCCAAAAGCGAGGGCTCGCCACCTACAAGAATTTCACCGAGGATCAACTGAGCGTAGTCGGAAATCCCAGAGTCGACCTTCTGCGTGAACCTTTGCGCGGAGTCATGGATGCGGAAGCCGTTGAGATGCGAGCAGCGAGAGGTCCATTCGTACTGATAAATACGAATTTCGGAGCGACGCTGAGTGATCGGCACTCGATCGAGGAGTATAGGAGACGATTGATCACGATCGGATGGGCTGACCCGGCCGCACCCGAAAGCGTTGCCCTGATGGAGGCGCATATCGCTGATGATATAGCCAATGTATCGGCAATTGGGAATTACGTTCGAGCCATGAATTCTGCCCGCCCGGACATACGGTTGATCCTTCGGCCACATCCCTCGGAAGATCGCAGGCATTGGCTTACTCTCTCAAATGAGGTCGGCAATCTGGAGGTTGTCGAGAATACTGAAGCCGGGCCATGGATGATAGCTTGCGACCTCCTGGTGCAGACCGGATGCACGACCGGAGTCGAAGCCGCAATACTTGGCGCATCGACCTTGAGTTTGATCACTCAGTCAGATGGGGACGGATTTTGGACGAATTTCCTCTCGAACAAGATCAATCCGGTTGTCCGGTCGATTGACGAGGCGGTCGACTTTACAGCTGCAAAAGTAGATCGGTCGGAGACTTACGCTTTCGCGGAAGCGGAGCGCGGAGCCGCGCTCGCCGACCATATTGCCATCGACCTCAAGCAGACGGCCGCCGAAAAGACAGCCATCGCGATTGGCGCGATAGGGGAAGAAACATTCCAATGTCCGGCTCCCGAAGCCTTTCGCCTTCCTGTGAATTTGGACGAGCATCTAAAACGAACCGTTAAACGCTGGGTGTGGGATGATGCGAAAATGGACATGGAGGACTTGGCCCGAGGCATCGTCAATCTGTCCATGCTCGATCCAGAATTATCAAAGACCGAGACTGTTTCGCTTGGCTGGGGCACCTTCCTGCTTCGCGCCGCATGATCAATCAGGCTTGCCGAGGAGCGGAAAAGGATTTTCACCTGGCCGCGCAATGGCTTATTTGACAGCCTGCGATCTTGCCGACCCCAACCGACCGAGGACCGAACCATGCCCCGCGCAAAACAATGCCTGAACGGGGCGGTCGTCGCCCCGCACCATCTCGCCGCGCAGGCCGGATTGGAGGTCTTGCGCGAGGGCGGCAACGCGATTGAGGCGATGATCGCGGCCGCCGCTTCGATCCCGGTAGTCTACCCGCATATGAACGCGATCGGGGGCGATGGGTTCTGGCTGATCTCGGAGCCTGGCGCCGACCCGGTGGCGATCGATGCCTGTGGTGCGGCGGCTGGATTGGCGACGCGCGATTTCTATGCGGATCGAGGTTTCGATGCGATCCCGTCACGTGGACCCTTGGCGGCCTTGACAGTCGCCGGAACAATTTCAGGTTGGGGCGCGGCCTTGGATCTTGCCGGCAAGGCGGGTGGTCGCATGCCGCTTACACGGTTGCTGGCACCAGCCGTGGCTCAGGCCCGAGGCGGTATCGTGGTAACCCAGAGCCAGGAAGAGGCGATGCGGGAGAAGGCGGGTGAACTCGACGGCGTGCCGGGTTACGCCGACACATACTTCATCGACGGCCATCGCCCAGTCGTAGGGCAAGTCCTGAAGCAAACGCGTCTTGCCGAAACCTTGGAGCGGATCGCGGCGGCCGGTACGGATGACTTTTATCGCGGTGACCTCGCCCATTCGATGTCGGGCGACCTGGAACGGCTCGGCTCACCGGTGCGACTTGGTGATCTGGCGGCGCATCAAGCCCAAATAACAAAACCGTTGTCGTTGGCGATCAAGGGCGCGCGATTGTTCAACCTGGCGCCACCGACCCAGGGCCTGGCCTCGCTCCAGATCCTCGGTATTTTCGATCGTCTCGGCGTGAGCCAGGCAGATGGGTTCGATTTTGTGCATGGCCTGGTCGAGGCGACCAAGCAGTCCTTCATTGTGCGGGACGCCGAGGTGACCGACCCGGCCTATATGCGCCAACCGGCCGAGGCGTTTCTTGAGCCCAGTCTGATCGAAGCGATGGCC
>JABIRP010000092.1 GCA_018699735.1 Rhodospirillaceae bacterium
CAAGAACCGCTGTCGCCGGCCGAACTTACGGATGATACCGGCACCGCCGAGGCAAGCGTTTCAGGCGCCCGCCCCGGAAACGACAGCGGCCTGTTGATCGCCGCTCGTCCAAGCTTGCGCACATCCGGACACCACGTCACCGGGCACTACAATGGCAAGATCGAACGCCCATTCCTACTCGACCAGGCGACGCCCCTTGATGGCGCAGTCGAGGGTGTCGTCGCAATCTGGGATTTCTCGCTCGACATTCCAACCGCCACCGTGCGCGACACCGGCGCGAACCGGATCGACGGCACACTGGTGAACTTGCCGGCGCGTGGCATGACCGGATCGAACTGGACCGGCGAGGTGATGAGCTGGCAGCAACGCCCGGAACATTACGGCGCTATCCACTTCCACGAAGACGATCTCTACGATTGCGAATGGGAGACGGATTTCGAGCTCGAGGTCCCGGCCGGCACCAAGAGCGGGGCTTATGGCGCCCGTTTAACCTGCGAGGATGTCGAGGAAATCATTCCCTTCTATGTCCGTCCCGAAACCGGCAAGCCGACGGCCGATGTGTTGTTTCTCGCCTCAACCTTCACCTATCAGGTCTATGGCAACCACGCTCGCGGCAACAGCGAACATGAGATGCGCCAGAGAGTGCGCGACTGGGGTGCCAGGCCCTGGAACCCGGACGACCACCACGACTACGCCCATTCGACCTACAATTTTCACACTGACGGCAGCGGGGTCCATTTCTCCTCGCGCCTTCGCCCGTTGATTACCTTCCGGCCGAACTATCTGACCCTATTCGACCATCGCGGTTCCGGCATCCGCCACTTCACGCCCGACACCCATATCCTCGATTGGCTGGAGGAGAAGGGCCACGACTTCGACGTGATCACTGATGAGGATCTGGACGAGGTTGGGCCGGAATTGCTCGCATCTTACAAGGTGGTGATGACCGGCTCACATCCCGAATACCACACCCTGACCACCCGGGATTCGCTCCAGGCCTATACCGAGACCGGCGGCCGGTTCATGTACATGGGCGGCAATGGATTTTATTGGAAGGTCGTGCGCAGCCCAGAGTTCCCAGGCATGATCGAGTTGCGCCGGACCGAGGGCGGCATCCGCACCTGGGCGGCCGAACCAGGCGAATACTATCACCAACTAAACGGTACCTATGCCGGGCTTTGGCGGCGCAACGGGCGCTATCCGAACACCCTCGCCGGTATCGGGTTTTCATCCCAAGGAAACTTCGAAAGTTCCTACTATCGCCGTGGCGCCGATGCAGAGAACCCGAGAGCCGCTTGGATCCTGGCCGGTATCGATGATGAGGTTCTCGGTAATTTCGGGCTCTGTGGCGGGGGTGCTGCTGGCTTCGAGCTTGACCGCTTCGACCCCAAGCTCGGCTCGCCCGGCCATGGTCTGGTTGTGCTCACCTCGGAGAACCATCAGGAGAGTTTTATCGCGGTGCTGGAAGACCAACTCTCGCACCGCTTCACGCTAACCGGAGAGACCCACAAACAGCTCGTCCGCGCCGACGTGACGTTCTTCGAGACGGCGATGGGGGGGGCTGTATTTTCGGTCGGCTCGATCACCTTCTCCGGCAGCCTGTCGCATAACGACTACGACAACAACATCAGCCGGATGATCGACAATGTGGTAACGCGGTTTAGGGATCCGGCAGAATTTTAGGGGCAAGAGACAAATCGAATGAAATTGATCATTGGTGGAAAGTGGTCCAGCACATGGACAATGCGTGGGTGGCTGGCCTGCAAACTTTCCGGTTTGCCGTTCGAAACCGAGACACTGTTTCTCTCTCGTGCCGACAGTAAGGATAAACTCGCCGCAGTCTCGTTGACGGGCCGGATCCCGGTTCTCATCACCGATGGCCAACGCATAACCGACACCTGGGCGATCGCCGAATATCTATGGGAGCGCGCGCCTAAGAGCGATATCTGGCCGGCTGATGGATCGGCTCGAACTGCCGCGAGAATGGTCGCTGGTGAGATGCATGGGCATTTCGCAGAGTTGCGTGCGGCTATACCGATGAATCTGGTCAAGCGCTGGCCTATTGCCGATGGAATTCCTTCGAACGCAAAGCTGCTGGATCGGCCCGGAGTGCGGGATCAGATCGCACGCGTCGAGCAGATTTGGCGAGAGACACGCGCCGTCCATGGCGACGACGGGCCGTATCTCTTCGGCTCCCGCTTCACCTTCGCGGATGCCATGTACGCGCCGATGGCCAGTCGGTTCCGGACCTACTCGGTGCCCTTAGCCGAGGACTCAGTATCCTATGTCCACGCTTGCCTCTCCCACCCGCTGGTTGCCGAATGGATTGCCGGAGCAGAAGATCAAGCACAGGAAATTGGGTGGGACGCTGTCGCCGCCTGGCCATAAACGCCACCTGGCCATAAACCATGAGTGACTGGTCATGCGTGTTGGTCAATCAGGTCCAAGCAAATCCGCAACAGGACGAACCAAGACCGAGCGCTCGCCATCGGCAAGTGCGGACAGGGTTTCGCCTTGAGCACCCATAGGCTCGCCAGCGTCAGACATCGACAGGCCGAGATCGCAATACAACGAATGTGCCGGCGAGGTATCCAAAACGCGCGCGAGGACCAAACCACCGCCCTCACTACGGGTGAGCCATCCTGCCGCCGTTAAATCCTGAACAAGTGCGTCGTCCCCGCCCTTCGCCAGGCTCTCAACCGTACTCTCGCGGCCCGCATTCATCTCCCGGCTCACGGCACCCAATATCGCGAGTGCGGAGAGAAATCGTGCCGCCGAACCCGTCGTCCGCTCGCCGCTACTTCCGCGCGCGGCCCACCAATCCGGGAACGACGCGGCGAACACCGCGCCCAGGAGCACCACCGCCCATGAAAAATAGACCCAGATCAGGAAGATCGGCACCGCCGACATGGCGCCATAGATCGTCTGGTAGGTCGGAAAGGCCTTCATGTACCAGCCGAACCCGCCCTTCAATACCTCGAACAGGATGCCGGCGATCAAGCCGCCAACCACTGCGTCTCTCAGGGCGACCCGTCGGTTCGGCACCAAAAGATAGACCGCTGTGAAGGCAAGCGTCTGCAATATGACCGCAATCGTCTTGTGGCCCGTTCCGGCGAGCCAACCGCCTCCGACAGCGACCGATACGCCGTCGAGACCGGCTTGGCTTGCGAGATCATGCGCGATAGCGAACGTGCTCGCAGTGACCGTCATCGCCGCCGACATCAGGAGCGGGCCCAGGGTCAGGACAGCCCAGAAAACCAGCAACCGGACAAGAAACGGCCTTGGACGCTTCACCCGCCAGATCCGGTTCAAGGTCGACTCGATAGTTGCTAGCAGCAGGATCGCCGACAAGCCCAGCGCCACGATACCAACCACCCCGAGCTGAGTGGTGTTGGCAAGGAACACACCGAGCTGTTGGCGAACCACATCGCCAATCTCGGGCACTAGATTGTCGAAGACGGTGTTTTCCATCTGGACCCGCACCCCTTCGAACACCGGAAAAGCGGCAAAGATCGAAAAGGCGATGGCCAACAAAGGCACCAGAGCCAGCAGCGTTGTATAGGTCAGCGCGCTTGCCGCCTGAGTGCCTCGATCGCGGTGGAACCGCACCAGCGCATAGCCGACATACGCGATCACCTCGCGTCCGATTTGGCCGATTCGGGAGTGCCGCCACCGTTCCAGACGCGTTTTGCTTGCCCCATCCATGCCCCTAACCTACATCAGCCGCGCCCCATCGTCGCGAATAGAGACAGCCCCCCCCCTTCGTGTTTGCCGCATTCCGGCAATGGTGTAGGATGCGGGCACACTCGAAAGTGGGTAATTTTCGTCGCGCACGGGCGAGAAATTTAATGCAGATTGCGAGGACTAAATGAACGCGACCAATCCCTTGATGGCGGGAAAACGGGGATTGATCATGGGCGTCGCGAACGAACGCTCGATCGCCTGGGGTATCGCCAAGGCAGCCGCCGACCATGGCGCCGAACTCGCGTTCACCTTTCAAGGCGAGGCATTGCAAAAGCGGGTTGAGCCGCTTGCTGCCTCTGTCTCAAGCGACATGGTCATGCCCTGCGACGTCACCGACGAAGCGAGCGTCGACGCGGTCTTCTCCGAGATTTCCAGTCGTTGGGGCAAGTTGGATTTCCTGGTCCACGCGATTGCGTATTCGGACAAGGACGAGTTGAAGGGAAAGTATGTCGATACCACTCGGGATAACTTCCTGAAGACGCTCGACATCTCATGCTTCTCTTTCACCTCAGTCGCCAAACGTGCAGCCGATTTGATGGCCGATGGTGGCAGCCTGCTGACCCTGACCTACTACGGGGCGGAGCGGGTGATGCCACATTACAACGTCATGGGCGTGGCCAAGGCGGCCCTGGAAGCGAGTGTGCGGTATCTGGCGGTTGACCTGGGCGGCCAGGGTGTTCGGGTGAACGGCCTTTCAGCCGGGCCGATGAAGACATTGGCTGCGTCGGGGATCGGAGATTTCCGCTACATTCTGAAGTGGAACCAGTACAACTCGCCGCTCAAACGCAACGTCACTTTGGAAGACGTCGGCGGTTCGGCGCTCTACCTGTTGAGCGACCTTTCGAGCGGTGTATCGGGTGAAGTTCACCATGTCGATTGCGGCTACAACATCGTCGGCATGAAGGCGGTCGACGCCCCGGACATCTCCACGGTCTAAGATGGCAATCTGACATGGCAGTTTGACATGGCGAGCAACAGTTTCGGCGAGGTCTTCCGCTTCTCCACCTGGGGCGAGAGCCATGGGCCCGCCATCGGATGCATGATTGACGGGGCACCTCCCCTGATCGAGCTCTCGGAGCCCGACATTCAACTCTATCTCGACCAGCGCCGGCCGGGCCAATCGCGCTACACCACCCAGCGCCAGGAACCGGATCAAGTTCAAATCCTCTCTGGCGTCTTCGAGGGCCGCACCACCGGCACGCCGATCAGCCTGGTAATTGAGAATGTCGACCAGCGCTCGAAAGACTACGGCGAGATCAAGGATCAGTTCCGCCCGGGGCATGCCGACTACACTTACGAGACCAAATATGGCATCCGCGACTACCGGGGAGGCGGCCGGTCCTCGGCGCGTGAGACAGCCATGCGGGTCGCAGCCGGGGCTGTCGCGCGCAAGGTTCTGGCGGCCCGGCTCGGAAATGCGGTTTCCATCCGGGGCGCGTTGGTTCAGGTCGGCCCGCACAAAGTCGATCGCGCCAATTGGGACTGGGAAGAAACCGCCAACAACCCGTTCTGGTGCCCAGACCCCAAGGCGGCCGAGACCTGGGCTGGATATCTGGATGAGGTCCGCAAGTCCGGGTCCTCGGTCGGTGCGGTGATCGAGATCGTGGCCGAGGGTGTGCCGGCCGGACTTGGTGAGCCGGTCTATGGCAAGCTCGACGCCGACCTGGCATCGGCAATGATGAGCATCAACGCGGTCAAGGCGGTCGAGATCGGCGACGGCTTCGCGATCGCCAGCCTACGCGGCGAAGAAGCGGCCGACGAAATGCGTGCCGGAAAGGATGGCGTGCCGGAGTTCCTGGCCAACCATTCCGGCGGCGTGCTCGGTGGCATTTCGAGCGGCCAGCCGGTGGTCGTCCGCTTCGCGGTCAAACCGACCAGTTCAATCCTCACGCCGCGCCGCTCGATCGATCGCACCGGCTCGGAGGTCGAGGTCATGACCAAGGGCCGCCATGACCCCTGCGTCGGCATCCGGGCGGTGCCAGTCGGCGAGGCGATGATGGCCTGCGTCCTGACCGACCACCTGATGCGCCATGAGGCGCAATGCGGCGGCGGTGGCGATTAGATAGTCAAAGGTCAGTGATTACGCCCACCTTCCCTCGGAACGAGACATCGTGTCGTCGACAGGGTCGAGCCAAACATTGACGGTGCATTACGGCGTCCTCAGTCTGCATGGACGTAAATGGAAGCTGGAGTTTTGGCAGTGGACATTCAAATGCCGCAACACGGAAACCTGTTTGAACCGTTAGAACTGCCCTGTGGCGTAACCCTGAAAAATCGGATTGCGAAATCGGCAATGTCCGATTCCTTGGGTGATGGAACCGGGCATCCGACAGCTGAACAGATCAGGCTGTATCAGCGTTGGGCCGGCGGTGGTGTGGCCGTATCCATCATCGGCGAGGTGCAGGGCCATGCTGGTTACATTGAGAAGCCTGGCAATCTGGTGCTCAATGAGACTTCCGACCTTGACCGTTTTCGGGTCCTTGCCCAACAGGGCGGCGAAAATGGCACCAAACTCTGGTTGCAACTTGGTCACGCGGGGGCGCTCGCTTACTCGCCAACAAGCTCTCCGAAAGGCCCGAGTGCTCTCGATCTACCAGGGTTGCGCTGCGCGGAATTGACAGTAGACGAAATTCGTCACGTGCCGTCCGAGTTTGCGAGGACAGCCCGGCTAGCGCAGCAGGCTGGTTTTGGCGGTGTGCAAGTTCACGCGGCGCACGGATTTCTGCTCAGTCAGTTCCTTTCTCCGCTGTTCAACAAGCGGCGTGACGAATACGGAGGGACGATCGCCAATCGTACGCGGCTTCTGCTGGAAGCCATCGAAGCAATCCGCGCCGCTGTCGGACCGAGTTTCCCAATAGCCGTAAAGCTCAATTCCTCGGACCAGCTGGAGGGTGGCTTGGACGAAGGCGACGCACTCGAAGTGGTGGCGGCGTTGGATCGGTCGTCGGTCGACCTGATCGACATTAGCGGCGGGACCTACTTCCCCGGAGCGAAGTCCGCCTCCGACGGAGCTGGACGAGGGCCATACTTCATCGAATTTTCAAAGCGCGCCCGCGCGGTGACGACTAAGCCCCTGATGCTGACGGGCGGTTTCAAGACGCGCATGCAGGCCGAGGACGCAGTGGGTGGCGGCACGGTGGATGTCATTGGTCTTGCCCGCGCACTCGTCCTCGAGCCTTCTCTTCCCGATCTCTGGAAAACGGACCGGAAACCTGAGCCGGCCTTTCCTAGGTTCTCCGATCCCCCAGAAGGCGGGATAACCGCGTGGTATACGATGCGGTTGACCGAGATCGGTGCGGACGAAGAAACGCCGGATTTCGGCGATCTCAGGCAAGCGATCCGAGACTACGAAACGCGTGACAAGGCGCGAACGGACGTTTGGTTGCGGCACTTTGCGAATGAAGTAGCCGGTCGACCCTAATTTGCGCACCACATCTACGTCTGCATTGGGCACAGAGTCGTCAAGATCAGTGACGGCATGACATTTTGATTGTGGAAGATTGCCATGCTTATGAATCCTGTGCGCTAAAGGAACTTGGCCAAAATTGTGCCCGTTGGCTCGCCGTCGGCGGTTCAACAGGCTGAGCCAAGCTTACTGCTATGTAAGTAATATCTACTTGTTGCACATGAGTTAGAACTAGACCGCACATCGAACCCTCTTGATTTGTAGCGGCACTGATTCTTCAAAACGCAGGTGGCGCATGGATTCACATGAACCAGGCGGCTACACTCTGCGCCATGGTGGGGGGAACGCAACGTAGGCTGGCAGCTGTCGTCTCGACTGACGTTGTTGGCTATTCGCGTCTGACGGGCGTGGATGAGGTCGGAACACTTTCGGCGTTACGGGCGCACAGGGCAGAGTTCATCGACGCCAAAATCGCCGAATATGGCGGCCGAATCGTCAAAACCACGGGCGATGGCCTGCTGCTGGAGTACCCTTCCGTCGTTGACGCCACGACATGCGCGATAGACATTCAAGAGGGCATGACAGTCCGCAATGCGGATGTGGCTGAGGACAAGCGCATTATCTTTCGCATCGGCGTCAATCTCGGTGACATTGTCATTGATGGTGATGACATACTGGGTAACGGCGTCAACCTCGCCGCCCGTTTGGAAGCAATTGCGGCACCATCCGGAGTATGCATATCGGATATGGTTCGGCAGAACCTGCGCGGCGCTATCGGCGACTCATTCGAAGACATGGGTGGGCAGACCCTTAAGAACATCGATGGCAAAGTGCGGGTATGGCGATGGCCGTCCGAAGGGCAAGCCCGGACCAGTTCTTCCAGAGGTGAGTCGGCTTCGAATGCGAAGGGTCGGTTGTCGACGATAGCTGTCCTGCCGTTCGAAACCCTGTCACCCGACTCTGACCACCATTTTTATTCAAAAGGCCTCACCGATGGTGTTGCAACGACTATAGCGAAGCTGGACACGTTGCGTTTGGTTCCTGCAGTTGCGAACGAGGGCCATGAAACTCCAAATTACCACGTCAAAGGAAACGTCCGAATTTCCGGGGCGCGTATTCGTTGCAATGTTCAAGTCATCGAAGTCGCCAGCGGCCAACCGCTCTGGGCAGAGAAATTTGACGGCAACATAGCTGAAATTTTTGAATTAGAGGATCAACTCACTGATCAGATTGGTGCCGCCCTTGAGGTCGAAATTACCGAAGGGCCGCAAGTTAGGCTTTGGCGTCGGGAGGCCGCGAATTCAGTCGCATACAGTCATTTTCTAACAGGGCGGATTGCGTACAAGGAGTATTCCCGTTCGGGCCATGCGCGGGCGCGTGTCAGCAATGAAGCAGCCTTGGCCCTATCGCCGAATTTCTATTCGGCAGCGGTGTCTCTGGCGCGTGTACACATAGAAGAAGCGCTCTTCGGCTGGTCAACCGAAGGGAAGAATGGGTTTGAAGAAGCTCGTCGACTTATCGACGGAGTGTTCGCGATCAATCCAGATCACGCCTTGGCACATATGCAGTTGGCGCAAATCCTGATGATAGAAGGCGATTTCTCGGCTGCTCGGTTGGAAGGTGAACTGGCTGTCGCCCTCGACCCTAACAGTGCGGATGCGCATCATGCCTTGGCGCACGTTCTCGTTTGTCTTGAAATGCCCGAGGAAGCCTTAAGGTCGGCCCGGCGAGCGATTGAACTAAATCCTGGCAGACCCGGCTTCTATCATGTCGTTATGGCAGAAGCCTTCATCGCCTTGAAGCAATATCCAGAAGCCTTAGCGGTAACAGATAAGATCATCGCCGAGCGTCCAGCCTGGGTCATGGCTCGGATTTGGAAAGCATTGGCGCTGGAGGGTTTGGGTAAAGAAGAAGAGGCAAAATCCGAAATTTTCAACCTTCTCCAAACCAGATCGGGATTTACGGCGCAGCGATGGCAGAAGTTCATATTTTTCCCCGATCGTCCCGACGTTCCCGATCTAATCAAGCGACTCGTCTCCATTGGACTGCCACCTTAATACTCCCCACCCAGGGGCCTAAACCGACCCAATCGGGAATCCGGCCGTTGCTGTGCTAACCTCCCCAACCGCTCGTGTCCGGAACGGTAGCGGCTCTGACAAATCTTATTCAAAAGAGGTG
>JABIRP010000012.1 GCA_018699735.1 Rhodospirillaceae bacterium
TGCCCACCATGGGCGGGCTCTCGGTGCTGCGGAAGTGGCGCCAGGATGGTATCTCGATCCCCGTTATCGTCCTCACAGCGCGCGGGACCTGGGCGGAAAAGGTCGAAGGCATTGATGCCGGCGCCGATGATTACCTCGCCAAACCGTTTCAAATGGAGGAGCTTCTGGCGCGCGTTCGGGCGCTCATTCGTCGCGCTTCCGGGCATGCGTCCTCGCAGATCGTTAGAGGCGATATCGTACTCGACACCCGCTCGGCCCGGGTGACTTTGGACGGTGGCCCGGTCAAGCTGACGGGTCACGAATTTCGAGTGCTCTCCTATCTGATGCACAAGATGGGGCAGACCATATCGCGCGCGGAATTGACCGAGCACGTGTATGCCCAGGACTTCGATCGTGACAGCAATACGATCGAGGTTTTTATCGGCCGTTTGCGTCGTAAGCTTGGGGCCGACACGATCATCACGGTGCGCGGTTTGGGTTATCGCATGGAGCCGCTGGAGGCCCCGGAGCCCCCGGAGCCCCCGGAGTGAGCGTCTTTGCGTCTTTGCGGGCACGGTTCTTGGTGATCGTTGCGCTGATCTCACTCTTGGCCCTGGCCGCGGCGGGCTTGGTGCTGATCGAGCTTTTTCGGGGTGAAGTCGAGCGCCAGGTCGAAAGCCGCCTGTCCGGGCATCTGCGTGAACTTGCGCTTTTCCTGGAAGCGGATGCGGAAGGGCAGCCGGTTTTGAAGGATGACCCGCACGACCCTAGGTTCGCGCGACCATATTCTGGGCTCTATTGGCAAGTCACAGGCTCGGGTGGCACTTTGCGCTCACGTTCGCTTTGGGATCACGTGCTCCCTCTGGATGGGGGTTTGGTCAAGCCAGGTGAATTTCGCCAACACCGTCTTGCGGGTCCGAATTCCTCGTCCGTACATGGGTTGGAGACGGCGATTACGCTGACCGGCGACGAGCGGCCGTACCGGTTGGTCGTCGCTGTCGCCGTCGCCGACTTGGAGGGACCCGTCGCCGAGTTCCGCTGGATCGTCGTTCTTGCGTTTAATGTGGTGTTGATTGTGTTGCTGGTTGGTTCGGGCATTGCGGTTTGGCTCGGGCTTGGCCCGCTCGACCGGCTGCGTGATGAGCTCGTTCAGATCCGCGCCGGTGAAAGCCGCAGGCTCGCTGGCGTCATGCCGAGTGAGTTGCGCCCGCTGGTGGATGACCTGAACCGGCTTCTGGTCGAGCGTGATGCTTCGATTGAGCGGGCCCGGGCGCAGGCGGGAAATCTCGCCCATGCTTTGAAAACACCTTTGGCGATCATCGCCAATGAAGCTGCCGATATGGCCCGAGCTGGCGATGCAGAGCGCGCTGCGACGGTGTCTGAGGCCGCTCGGAACGCAGAGCGTTCGGTCACCCATCATCTGGCACGCGCACGGGCCGCCGCACTTGGTGGCGAGCTCGGATCGGTTGTGGCATTGGCGCCGCTGGCCGAACGTCTGGTGCGGACCGTGGCGACGCTGCACAGCGAAAACCCGGTAAAAGCCAGCTGCGAGATCGACGCCAGTGTGACCGTGCGCATGGACCCGGAGGACCTGACGGAGGTCCTTGGTAATCTTGTCGAGAACGCGTTTGTCTGGGCGAAAACCCGAATTGAGGTTACGGCTACAGAGGTGCCGCAGGGGGGGATTGTGATCACCATCGCGGATGATGGACCCGGGTTGTCGCCCGAAGAGATCGAACGGGTGTCCAGGCGAGGCGAGCGATTGGACGAAAGCAGCCCTGGCACGGGCCTTGGCCTTTCGATCGCCCGGGAGCTTGTTGAGCTTTACGGCGGAACCCTGGAGTTACGACGGTCGGACTTGGGCGGGTTGGCGGTCTCAATCCGGATTTAATACCCAACTCTGCGATGCGCATACTCCGGAGGTGGCTCAGTAATAAAAAGGCCCGCGTTCAACGCGGGCCTTTTTGTGTGATTTCGATCTAATTTCAGCGCTTCACGTCGAAGAACGAAACTTGATTCATCAGCATGTTTTCCTGTTGCACCAGGGCACCGAGTTCGGCGCTTTTCTGGGTATAAGTAATCCAATCCGGGTCCGACCACATGGCGGCGCGCTTGGCTTCCCGGTCGCCGGCGCTCTCATAGGCCCAGATGTGGACGTACTGGTTCGGGTTGCCCGTCTCGCCGGTCATGTACAGAACCGGCTGGCCGAGGTGGCGGGATTGCGGCTCTTTGCCAAACTTCTCGTATACTTCCAGGTGTTTTTTGATTGTTCCCGGGCGGCAGGTATAGGTGCGGACATCGAGCAACATCAGCTCTCTCCTTGTGGTTTTCAAAATAAAGCAATTCGGTGCCGCAGCTTAGCGGACCTGGACTATGTTGGAAGTGGTTTTCCGCTGTAGCTATTCAATGCGCGCGATCCGCCCTTCGATGCCGGTTGAGACCTTGCCGATCGATACGATGTGATCAATCAGTTGGCTGGCCATGAGGGTGGCGGCTTTGGCGTTGACCAGAATCTTGGCACTGGCGAATGCGGAATAGCCATCCCCGCCGCGTGCCATGAAATCGTTGGTCGCGAGCTTATAGAGTGTGTCCGGCGCCAAGGGTTTGCCAGCCACTTTGACGTCCACAATGCGCCCGCCCACGGCCTTTTTCGGATCGTAAGCGAATACCAGGCCGGAGACCTGCGGGAACCGCCCCTTGGCACGCTCCACCCCGGAAACACTGTTCTCCAATGCCGCAAGCAGCGCCGAGCCAGAGACCTCAAGCACGACTGTCGTATTGCCGAACGGCAGCTCCGTCAGCACATCCTTGCGTGTGAGCTCGGTATTCGCGGGGTAAAGCGTGTCGCCCCGGATGCCACCGCCATTGGTGATGGCGACATCGGCCCCGGTCGCTTTCCGCATCGCGTCGGCCAAAAGATTTCCGAAAGCGGTTTCCATTGTGCGAACCGAGGCGCGGCGTGTGTCCAGTTCAAGCGATGTCTCACCGATAACGGTGCCGAGTTGCTTATCGAGGAAATCAAGATAGCCCTGCACTTTGGCCTGCATCTCCGGGTCCGGTTCGACGTCGGTCGTGTTGACCAGATTGAAGCTCGGGGACCAGACGATGCGCGGGCCATTTCGACCTTTGATCCGATCAACGGCAATTTCGACAACGCCGACGAAGGTACCTTGCGAGCCGGCCTTCATCAGCATTTTGCGGCCATCGTACCAGTTGATCGCCAGGTGATCATGGCCACCGAAAATCATGTCGATGTCAGAATTTTTCAGCAAGAGGGCCAGGTCGTCTCGGAAATCCTCATGCGTCAACGCGATGACAATATCGGCGCCATCCTTCTTGAGTTGACCCGCCAGTTCCGTCGCTGTTTCGCCGAAGGATCGGAATACAACGTCGTCGCCCGGGCTGGAGATTTCGCGGGTGGCTGGCGTCAGCATGCCGAATATGCCGATTTTGTAGCCGTTTTTCTCGATCATGACCGAGCGCTTGGTGCCCGGCAGGCCTGGTTTGCCTTTGTATTCGAGGTTACCGGCGAGCCATGGGAAGGTTGCCTCACTCAGCCGCTGCATGAGGATATCCGGGCCAAAGTCGAATTCGTGATTGCCGAGCACCGCGACGGAGAAGCCGATGGCATTCGACAACTCGATCATATGCCGGCCCTTGTCGATCCCCGACAGCAGGGAGGGCGAGAGCATGTCGCCGCCAAATGTGACAAGCGTCAACCCGCCTTCGCCATCGTTTCGTTCGCGCTCATCCTTGACGATGGTGGCAATCCGGGCGGCACCGCCTGCGCCCCGTTCGCCATCAAGCCGATCCCAATCGTTGACGTGCACGATGGTCAATTTGAGCGGCTCGGCGAGCGCCGATACGGATCCCAGTACGATCGCCAGAACCGCGAGCAGCGCGGCCGCAGAAATACGCTTCAATCGGAACATGGACCTTCTCCACGATGGAAACTCTCCAGAAGGAGACTATCGCGGAGACGGCTCGGCTTCACCCAAATTTTGGAAACCCTCTACAGCACGATTGTCGAACGCGTAAGGCGGCGGCACACTGCACAGCAACGTACAGCCAATCAGGAGGGCATGCATGCCAATCGAACCCGCCGACCGCGAACGTATGACCCGACCCCGATATGTCGGATTGCCGACATTCATGCGTGCACCCTATCTTGAGGATTGGGAGGGATTGGAAATTGGAATGATCGGTGTGCCCTATGACGGCGGGGTTACCAATCGCCCAGGTGCCCGGCATGGCCCGCGCGAAGTACGCAATCAATCGACGATGATGCGGACCATCAACCAGGCGACGGGGGTGGCACCCTATGAGCTGTGTGACGTCGCCGATATCGGTGACAGTTTCGTCGAGCGTCCCTTCGCTTTGAATGAATCGCATGAGGAAATCCTGGGTGTTTTCCAGCGCGTGCATGCAGCGGGAGTGGTGCCGATTGCGGTAGGTGGCGATCATTCCATTAGCTTGCCGATCCTGCGGGCGCTGGCGAGCGAGAGGCCTGTCGGCATGGTGCACATCGATGCGCATTGCGACACCGGTGACGACCACCTGGGCTCACGATTTCATCACGGCGCGCCGTTTAGCCGAGCGGTGGAGGAAGGACTGCTCGACCCTAAGCGGACCGTGCAGATCGGCATTCGCGGCGGCATCAACAGCCGCGATCAATGGGCCTTCAGTTATGAGAGCGGCATGCGGGTTATCCAGATGCACGAGGTCTATGAGATGGGCATCAA
>JABIRP010000093.1 GCA_018699735.1 Rhodospirillaceae bacterium
CACACTGACCTCCAGTATGTCTGGAGGATAACGTTCTAAGTATTAACGAATGGTTTACGCGCTTAGCCCAGAATTATAATCAGTTAATGATTTCATCCGTTTGTTTAACCCTCTTAAGAGTCAGACTTATAATGATTTGGGTATAAATGTCGACGGGCCTTGGCTTTCTATTGGGCTGTCAGATCCGCTTATAGGGAGTATTTTTGACCCGCCCGGCGTTTAGAACCAGTCCTGTGATCTGACCCTTGGCATCGCGCTGCATGGCCAAGGCATTACATCCCGGCCAAGGCCCCAACTGCACCGTCATCGAGAGCGCATCGTCCGTGATAATTTCGACTGGCATGGGCGAGGCCGGTCCATAATTTCCATCGACGCATCCAACCAGTTGATCTCCATCCATAGCCAAGACGACCGCGGCTAGGTCAGGGTTTTCGTAGCGCCCGACATAATCGGACGCCGGCCGGCTCGGTGCCGGAAGTGTGGCAACCGAGGCGTAGGTTCGGCTCGATCCGTCGATTGAATGAACCCGGACCGCGTTCACCTCAATATCGATCCCGGTCAACTCGAGGCCGCCGCTGACAAAACGCACCGCGTTTGGGCCGCAATCGGCGAGGGTGACCGGGCGATCGAACACGATTGCGACGAGGGTCTCACCGGAGTTGTCGAAGCCGATCCGCTCACCGGTCGCGACGTGCACATAGGGTGCGCCGGCCATTGCGGCTTCGGCTGAGGCCTCGGAAACCGGGATCGCTGCCGGTTCGGTGAAACCATCCGGCGATACGATGTCGAAAACACGCCGCGCCATCACATGCGGGTCGATTGCATCCACGTTGGCGATAACTGCGACAGCGATGTCTAGTTCGGGCGCGTAGGCAATCTCGGTGCGATATCCGGGCCATAACCCGCCATGACCGAATACCCGGCGCCCCCGATACATCTCGGTCATGATCCCTAGGGCATAGCCGCTTTCGACACCGTTTTCGAACTGGCGAAGCGCCGACAATCGCTCGATCACGCCCAACTTGTCGTCGCGGTAGTTGGTGAGCCAGATAGCAAGATCATCCGCCGTTGAGACCATGCCGCCCTCACCAGAGAGGGCTTTGGCCGCAATCCCGAGTTCGTAGTAGATCGAACCATCTTCCCGATCCCGTCGCAGATAACCGTTGGCGAGCCGTGGGATGACGTCGGCGTAGGATGCAGGCAGGCGGGTGTCGTGCATGCCCAAGGGCTCGGTTATCCAATCCCTGATCAAATCGGAGAGCGGGCGCTTGGTTAGCCGCCGGACGATTTCCGTCAGAAGCAGAAAGTTGGCGTTGGAATAGAGGTAGGACGCGCCAGCTTTGAAATTAGGGGCCGACTGCCGGGCGATAATCGAGACCGTTTCGTCGTGACTATGAGGGATATGAATCCCACCGCCGCAAAGCCTTAGTGTATCGAGCGAGTCCCGGATGCCGGCGGTATTACTCATCAGATGCGTGACCGTGACCGGGTGTTCGTAGCGCTGAACCTCCGGCAGGTAGGTCTGAATTTCGGCATCGATGTCGACCAGCCCCTTGTCAGCCAGCATCAAGATAATGGCGCAGGTGAACTGTTTGGTGACCGATGCGATACGGAATGCCGTGCGAGGCGTAATCGGAACATCGTGCTCAAGGCTTGAAAGGCCATATCCGGCGGCATGGATCACATGCCCTTCGCGCAATACGGTGACAGCGGCACCGGGGCGACCCGGTGCCGTCCATTGTTCAAACAGCGCATCGATTTCAGGTTTTTGGGCGTCGTTCACGTTGGCCTCCGATTGTGGCATCTGGACCCGGGTCATGGCTGTGCTAAGAAGGACCATGGATCGCAAGCAAGAGTGACCGGAGGGACCGTGGCCATCAACAAAATTGTCGAGACGATGGAAGCTGCCGTGGCCGGGATTGGTGATGGCGCCACCGTATTGATTTCAGGCTTTGGAAACGCGGGTTCGCCGACCGCGCTCTGTCATGCGTTGCTTGATCAGGGCGCGCGGGATCTGGTCGTGGTTGCGAACAATGCCGGCACCGGACGCGAGGGGTTGGCGGCATTGATGGACGCCGGCCGCGTGCGGCGCATCGTCTGCTCTTATCCTCGCAGCGGTGGCTCGGTGGTGTTCGAGGAATTGTATCTGGCCGACAAACTGGAACTGGAGCTGGTTCCTCAGGGAATTTTGAGCGAACGCATGCGGGCCGCTGCAGCGGGCCTTGGTGCGATCTACAGTCCCGTCGGGGTCGGCACGCAGCTCGCCGAAGGCAAGGAAGAGCGCGAGATCGATGGCAAGCGTTACGTGCTGGAGAAACCGCTGAAAGGTGACTTGGCATTGGTCGAAGCCAATCTCGCGGATCGATGGGGTAATTTGACCTACGCCAAGTCGGCGCGAAATTTTGGACCCGTGATGGCCATGGCGGCTGACGTAACGGTAGCCCAAGCGCGCACGATCGTTGGGCTTGGCGAGATCGACCCCGAAATTGTCGTCACCCCCGGGATCTTCGTCGACCGGGTCGTGCACGTTCCGACCAACGCAGGAGGTGCGTGATGGCTGTTCAGACATTGGATGATATAACCCGTCTGACCCGCCGGCAGGTCGCGTGGCGCACGGCACATGACATCGAGGATGGCTGGTACGTCAATCTCGGCATCGGCATGCCGACCATGTGTTCCAACTACTTGCCGGAAGACCGCGAGATTGTATTGCAGAGTGAAAACGGTGTTCTGGGCGTCGGTCCCAACCCGCCGGAGGGCGAGGAAGACCCGGATCTGGTCAATGCGTCCAAACAACTCATCACGCTCTTGAAGGGTGGCTCCTACGTCAGCCATGTCGACAGTTTTACGATGATCCGGGGCGGGCATCTGGATCTGGCGCTTCTCGGCGCCTTTGAGGTGTCGGAGGCAGGTGATCTTGCCAACTGGACGACCAATGATCCGAAATTCCCCCCCGGTGTCGGTGGTGCCATGGATCTGGCGGTGGGGGCGAAGCGGATCTGGGTCTTGACCGAGCACTGCACTCGCCAGGGTGAGCCGAAACTCGTCAAGGCATGCACCTATCCTTTGACTGCGGCTGGTGTGGTCAAGCGGGTTTATACCGATCTAGCGGTGCTAGAGCTCGGTGACGATGGGGTTGTTGTCTTAGAGATGGTGCCGGGGCTGACGCTTGAAACCCTGCAGGCGGTTACCGGGCCGGAGTTGCGGTTGGCCGATGATTGGCGGGAGTTGGTGGCGCCTGAGGTGGGGTGAGCGCCCTTCGACACGGGCTTCGGCTACGCTCAACCCGGCTCAGGATGACGAGATCTATTTCCCCCATACCGTCATCCTGAGCCGGATTGAGTAAGCGGAGCGAATCGAAATTCGTGTCGAAGGGCGCTGTTAGGCTTCCTCTTCCCCGATCGAAACCGCGTAAATCTCACCCGGCTCGGCCCCGCTGGCGAGCTTGCGTTGGACCAGATATATCCTCGGGCCCATCACTACTGATACCGCAATCCCGGGCACCAACCATCGCACTATCAAGGGTTGGTCCGGCAAATTGACCACCGCGATCGCTGTTAGGGCCAGTGCCAGACCGGCTGACATGCGGGTCATATGGCGTAGCAGCCAATCATTTGGCTCAAGATGTTGGCTCCGAAATCGGCGCATATCCCGGAGTGCAATAACAATCCCAAGAACTCCGAGAACGCCCATGATTATCGATGTCGTCGGATCGCTTCGGTAATTAACAAAAGCCATCGCCACGGTCGCACCGCCGGCGATTGAGGTGAACTGAACTGCACCCTTGTCGAGCGCGTCCGGACGCATGGGATCGAACGGTCCCTTGGGTGGGCGCTTCAGGTGAAGGGATCGCCAGCCGCTCAGTGTCAGATAGAAAGCCAACACACCGAGCATCAAGAGCGCCGGTCGAGGCGCCTCCATGGCAAGCCAGGTTGCGCTCGCGAAAACAAGAAACATGATGCCGACATGAGATCGACCGGCCAGTCGGTGCAGGCGGGAGCCTTTGGCAGCGACAAGTGCCAGAAGAGCGGTGAGGAGTGCGAGAGAGCCGGCTCCGATATGCGCGAGGATTATCGCCTGATCGACCAGCATCGGCACGGTATCAGCCGTTCGGTTGGCCCGGCGGTGCCGGGTCAGGCTGCGGCTCGTTATTCGCATCCGCGAGCCTGCGGCGTGAGCGATAGATCAGATAGAGATTGCGGGCGTAGATGAAGATGCCGGCACCCTGGCCAAGCATGATCACGGGATCCTTGCGCGAGAAGGCATACACAAACAGGGTTATCCCGCCCGCCAAGCTGAAATACCAGAACGCCAGCGGGATCACGCTTTCGCCACTCATCTCGCTCTTGACCCATTGGATAAGGAAGCGTGCGCTGAACAGCGCCTGACCCCCTAGCCCCACGACCAGCATCATTTTTTCCTGTGCCGTGATGCCGTCCGGGAAGAGCCAGCCGAAAAGCCAATCCATATTCAGAGTTCCTTCGAGTCCAGCGGTCCGGGGCTGCGTCGGATCAACCACCACACACCCAGCAGGTCAGACAATCCGACCACGAGGCGGTCCATGATTTTGTATTTGGATACCCCGTGTGTGCGATGGCGGTGGTTTACCCGAACGATGCGGACGGCGCAATTCTCGCGCTTGGCCAGAGCCGGCAGATAGCGGTGCATATGATCGAAATACGGCAAACGAAGGAACAGCTCTCTTTCATAGAGCTTCAGCGAACAGCCGGTATCAGGATTGTCGTCTCGCAGCATGGCGCGGCGGATGGCGTTGGCCAGTCGAGAGGCGCGGCGTTTGGCCCAGCTGTCACGGCGCTCGGCTCGCCAGCCGGTGACCATGAGGCGTTCGGTACCAGTATGTTCACGGTGCGCTTCCAGGAGTTTTGGGATGTCGGCCGGGTCGTTCTGGCCGTCGCCATCCAGAGTAGCAATCAGCCGTCCGCGCGCCGCCAGCACGCCGCTGCGCACACCGGCACTCTGCCCGGATCGGCGCGCGTGGGCGATCACCCGCAATTCCGTCATGCTCTGGGCGAGCTTGGTCAACAGATCCAGGCTCCCGTCGTTCGAGCCATCGTCGACATAGACGATCTCGTATACGCAAACGTCCTTGAGCGCCGCCTGGATCTCATCGATCAGCGGACGGATGTTCTCGGTTTCGTTCAGGACCGGCACGACGACGGAGAGTTCGATCTCCGGGTCTTTGGTATTTGGTCCTTTAGGCGGGGTGGATGCGTGCGCCACGGGTCTTCCTTATTCACCCATTCGGATCACGGGTCTCATAATCGCCCGTAGCGGCCTTTATCAACAGCGATTTGG
>JABIRP010000094.1 GCA_018699735.1 Rhodospirillaceae bacterium
CCGAGTCCTTGTTGCGTTCTTCGAGTGCCGTCAGGAACCGGCTCTCGGTTGCGCGGTCGAGGTTGTTGAAGATCTCCGACATCATTTCGTGCGGATCGCGACGGTTGGTGCGCGCCAGGTTCGACATGAACTCTGTGCGCAACACGCGCTCCACGTCTTGTTCAATTTCCTTGTTAACCGCCTCCATACGCAGCATGCGCATCACCACTTCCATGGCGAAGTTCTCTGGCAGGATAGCCAACACTTTCGAGCTGTGAGCCTGTTCGATCTTGCCTAGGATAACTGCCACGGTCTGCGGATATTCGTTCTTCAGGAAGTTACCCAGGACCTGCTCATTCACGTTCGAGAGCTTGTCCCACATAGTGCGGCCGGCGGGACCGCGGGTTTCTTCCATGATCTCGGCAGCGCGATCGGCGCCGATCGTTTTAGCCAGCAGGCGCTCGGTGCTCGACATTGAGCCGACCAGCGAACCGGTCGAGGAAACTTGCTCAGCGAACTCGACGAACAGGCGCTCCATCACGTTGGAACTGACCGTTCCCAGCGAGGCCATGACCTGGGAAATTTCCTTGATTTCCTCGTCATCCAAAGAAGCAAAAATCTTGCCGGAAGATTCTTCCCCCAAAGACATCAACAGGATAGCTGCTTTTTCAGGACCCTTGATGCTCCGGTAGTCTTCGCGCATTCGCATTTGGGGTCATTCTCCGCTGTGGTATCGAAGGACTTTGGGCCGACGGTACTCGTCGGCTACTCCTGGAGAACCGACTATTCGCTTATTAAATATTAAAATTCCGGAAATTGCGAGGGGTATTTGAATATCTCACTCAATATTATTCAATTTAACTGAATTAATACAACGTGTTCCTGCACATACTTAATCTTTTATATGAATATTAAATGATCAGCAAAATCTCCGACTTTTAGAACCCGCTCGCTGACCTGGCGCCAAACGGCCAGCCCGGGGAAGCCCGGGGAAGCCCAAGCCTAAAAGACTCAATTGCGATAAACCCAAACCAGCAAGATCTTCATGATCCTTCACGAAATAATAATGATTGATTTGTATAGTGATTTAACGCCTCCGATACCGACTCAAGGCATGGGAACGGAATGAGAACAATATTTAACATTTGGTAATTTGAAATATGACAAAAGACGCTACTGAAGCCCTGGAGTACTGGAAGTCGAAGGCCCGCGGCGCCCGACTACCGTCCAGAGCAGATATCGACCCATCAGATATGTCCGGCTATTTGAAATGGGTAACACTCGTCGATGTAGCTCAAGAAAACGACCGAGTGCGCTACCGAATGCGGCTCCAAGGGACCGGTGTGGCCGATATGTTCGGTCGAGACGTGACGGGACGCTGGGCCGACGAGATATATTCTGATTTTTACGGTGGGCAATTGGAACAAGTGTATTCCGACGTTCTGAACTCAAAAAAACCCGCCTGCCTGACCTGCACAACCCACCACAACGACCGTGCCCACGCCTACCGACGCCTCATTATGCCTCTGGCCGCCGATGGCCGATCCGTCGATATGTTGCTGGTGTACTTCGATATGGCGGATATCCCGATCGCCGCTAAGGGCAGGCTCACGCACGGATCTTCCATTTGGATGCCTGTCGCCGAAATTGCTTAGTTGAATGGCTCCAAATCCACGTCAGCCTGTTGCCATTAGAAAATCATATGCAACCAAGGTGTGGGTCTTAACAATATGTAAGAACTCCTCGATCTCGACATGCTCGTCGGCACCACCCATGCCATGGGCGAAGGGGCCATAGTTGAACGCTGGAATACCCAGGGCGCGCCAAAGCCGCGCATCCGTGGTCCCAAGGCTCACGATTGGCATCGTATCTATATCCTTCAATTCCTTGGCGACCGCACTAATGGTCTCGGCAAGATCGTCATAGGGGTCGCACCAGTTCGGCGGCGTGAAGTTAATCTCTTCGAACTCAACATCGGTACGATCACCGACGATCTTTATGACTTCAGCCATGATGGTTTCTTTTTCGACTCCAAGCGGCAGCCTGATGTCGGCCTCGAACGAGCAATGGTCCGGGATCATGTTGACCTTGAGGCCGCCCTCGATGGTGCCGATGTTGACCGTCACCTTGGGGATGACATCGCTAGCGCCCTCACCCATCGCCAGATTGAGATAGTCGCGCGCCTCATCGATCGCTCGGGCAATGTTGTGCGACGGCTTCGCCTCGATATCCTCAAGCGCCATAAGCTCGCCAATCAACGCCATGGAGGTTTTCACAGCCCCCTCGGATAAGTGCGCATAGGCGCCGTGAACACCTCTGGACCGGACGTTAAACCGCAGCCACAATGGGCCTTTTTCGCCAAACCGAATGTTGTACGGGCTACCCGGCTCGCCGTTCAGCATGGCATCGCCGTGAACATCCGGCCGGTTGGCTATCAACCAGCGCGCACCCCAGGGCCCAAAAGTTTCCTCGTCCGACACGCAGGTCAAGGTCAGACGGCCTTTCAGCCGATCTTTCAGGCGATGAAGATACGCATAGGTGAAAATCGACGCCGTCGTTCCGCACTTCATGTCACAGGCGCCACGGCCGAAGATCTTCCCGTCGCGAATTTCGCCGCCCCACGGGTCGGCTGTCCAGCCATGCCCCTCACCAACCGGAAATACATCGATATGTCCGTTCAGAACCAGATGCCGGCCACCGTTGGGGTCATCTTGCCCTTTGGCGCGGACGGGGTCGCCAAATGCAGCAACGATGTTCGGCATCTCCGCCTGAGGTGCCACGACTTCATGCTCCAGGCCTTCCTGGTCGAGAAAGTTTGTAATGTGCTCGACGGCCTGTCGGGTATCCCCCGGTGGGTTCGGGCTCTTGGCTCTGATAAAGGCCTGCAGGAAGTCGATCAATCGCTCGCGGTCGGCATCAATCCAGTCGACTAGAGTTTGTCTGTCGGTCGTCATGGCGGCGGCATCCCCAAATAAAACTCAATCGAACCGGCTTTGCCCCCAGAACCCCGGGCGCGAGACCATTCGGTCTGAGAGGCCGGTTCGCTCCAGCATCTGCGTCTCGGCGGCGGCGGCCCGATCGAGGACTTCGGCCTCATCCAAGCTTTTCACCTGGCGGCCCCGCATGAGAATTTGACCGGCGACAATGGTCGTATCAACATCGGCACCATTGGCGAAATAGATCGCACGATCAACCGGCATGCTCGGTGGCCAGAGGTGTGGTTTCCGCATATCGAGCAGGATCACATCAGCGCTTTTCCCAACCTCAATCGAGCCAATTTCTTCGGCTTTGTCCAGTGCCTTGGCGGCATCGATCGTTGCCATCTCCAGCACCTTACCCGGCGG
>JABIRP010000095.1 GCA_018699735.1 Rhodospirillaceae bacterium
AATGGCGTTTCGATCTCCACGGTCTGCAATTCCAAGTCACGCGTTACCTCATAGGCCAGCAGGAAGCTGACCTCGCGTAGGAGCTGGCGAAACTTAACTGTCGCGGTGTCGACCTGACGCATCAGGGTCAGCTTGTGTTGCACCAGCGGGTGTTTGACGATCGTCAGCATATTGGTGCTCATCCGATGCTCCATACTTGCTTGAGTTTTTACTTTAAAAAACGGCCCCACCGCTTTGTATTTGCAAGGGTGGCGCGCCACCATCTCGCATCTCCGCAGCAATTCTTCGCCCAGCGGTCCAAGCACCTCCTTGCAGCACCTTAACCAGTGGCAGTTCCTCTTTGGTTTGCCCGAGCCGCTGACGTAAGGTGTCGGCAAGTCGATCCAGCAGCGCCACCGTCAAAGCGCGCCACTCGACGATGGGCTCAGAGCCAACCGCCAAGGGTTCCTCGGCGATGTCGGGTGACCGCAATTCCAGCACTCCAGTGTCGAGAAACAACCCGCCATTGCGATATTCCGCCAATCCGGTTAGTGCGTCGAGATCGACCACATCAATCCCCGCCTCCCACAAAGGCTCAACCAGGGAATAGGCGAGCCATTGAGAGAGTTTATGGAACGGTACGAGCTCATCGGTTTCGTCTGATCGTTTAAGTTTGCTATGACGGCCGATATCACCGAGCGCCAAACCCCCAATCTGCAGGCCGGCGGGCCATATACGCCCAAACAACTCCAACAAAGCCAACAAGATCTCGCGCGCTGGCAAAACGCCTCCTCGGGATCTTTCGAGTAAGTGATCGTAGAGCTGGCCGACCCTACCACCCTCATTCCCGAATACATCGGGTCTCGCCGCCAGTGCATCGCCAAGACGGTTCAGAATGTCGACCCGGTTTTCCATTCCGATCAATGGGTTGTCCGGTGATACTTGAAACCCGGCGGCCAGCTCGGGCACCGTCAATTGCGCCAAAGATGCTCCATCCAGCTTCGGTGCTTCCGGGGTTCCGCCAAGAGAGCCACCCGCAAACATCCGAAAGCTGGCAATCGCCAAACCCTCAGAGCGGGACATTCTGAGGCCGGTCGCGTTATCACCATAAACCCAGTCCGGGCCGGCCCCAGCGTCCAACAGAACCGATCCAACAGCGAGATCAAAGCGGGTGCGGGCACGCTCATGCACATCCAGACCTGGCAACGCGTGCGACAACTGGGCCCAAAGGTCGAGATCGCCGAACTCGAAATGCCGCCAGCGACTGTGCAGTGGGATCTGGCCATCAGGATAGGTCTCGCGGGTCACCGCTTCGACCAAGTCCGTGGCCTTTTCCAAAGCGTTCAAGTTCACTGCGAAATGCTCAAGCCCGCCGCCCAGTCCTTCACCAAGGCCAATTTCGAGCAACGCATTGCAGCGCCGGCGAACCGCTTCGGGAGTTAGGAGTGCCGGTAATGTGCAGTCCTCGTCGCCTTCCGGCATCAGAACAGGGACCTTCCGCGGACGTCGTCGAGATCGGCTTCGCTCAATGTCGGGCCTTCGGTGTAGTAACCGGCGGCTTTCTTGGCCTCCATCTCGACCGTGGCATCGGTTGGGATCAAACCGTCCGGGATTGAAACTTGTTCACCAATCTCAATGCCTTGGGCTCGAATTGCATCACTTTTCATATTGCTCATCGACACGAAACGATCGAGCCGTCGCACGCCCAACCAGTTCAAAATATCCGGCATCAGCTCTTGGAAGCGGGCGTCCTGAACGCCGGCGATGCATTCGGTGCGTTCAAAGTATTTGGCGGCGGTATCACCGCCCTCCTGGCGCTTGCGGGCGTTATAGACCAGGAACTTGGTAACTTCACCAAGCGCCCTGCCCTCCTTGCGGCTGTAGACGATCAGACCAACGCCGCCGTCCTGGGCCATCTGGATACAAACCTCAATCCCGTGGGTCAGATACGGCCGGCAGGTGCAGATGTCGGACCCGAAAACATCCGAGCCATTGCACTCATCATGCATACGGCACGCGACTTGGACGTTCGGGTCGGCAAGGCCGTTCACATCCCCCATGATATAGGCCGTGATACCACCAATCGGGGGCACGAAAACCTCCAGATCGGGCCGGGTGACAAGTTCCGGGAACATGCCACCGGTGTGTTCGAACAGGTTACGTCGGAGGGCCGGCTCAGCAATTCCGAAGCGTCGAGCGATGCCAGGCAAATGCCAGACCGGCTCGATCGCCACCTTAGTCACCGCGACCTCACCGCCACCCTTCAGGATCCTGCCATCCGGCGTCAAACGTCCGTCGGCGATCGCGGTCGCCACTTCGGGGATGGTCAGATGCGCCTGGGTTACGGCAATCGTCGGCCGGAGGTCGAAGCCCTGCTCGATTTCCTCGGCAAAAACCTCGCTGACCAGGTGGCCAAACGGGTCGAGAGATACAATCCGGTCAGGCTCACTCCACTGCGGAAACGGCCCGATCGCAACCGTCGGGGCCGTATTCTCCAGATCCGCTTTGTGTGTGGGGTCAAGATGACCTGAGGAAACAGCCAGCGCCCGATAGAGCGAGTACGCACCGCCATGGGTCCCAATCGTGTTGCGTTTGGAGGGGTCCGTCAGGGTGGCAACCACAGGACCGCGCTCTTGCGGTGTCGCAGCACCCCACACAAGGCTTGGACTTTCGGCCCCGCCCCGCTGCGTGTGGGAATTCAAGATGATGTGTTTAGAACCGGTCATGTCTTGATCGCAGCGAGAATGCGCTCCGCAGTTTCAGGGGTCTAGAAAGAATGCCCTGTCATCTGCAACTCAACATTAAGTCCGCATTCCCAGATGGATGAACGATCCTTTCAACTTCACGGTCATGATAGCGAGAGTAAGACTATGTGAGAAGCCGTCTTTATTCGCAGCTTATTTAGTGCCCCTCTAGGATTGCATCGGAAATCTTTTCGGCCACCATCATGGTTGGGAAATTTGTATTGGCGCAGGGTACGACCGGAAAAATCGATGCATCCACCACCCTCAGCCCGTCTATGCCGCGCACCCGGCCGGCATTGTCCGTGACCGCCATCGGATCATCCTTGGCACCCATGCGACAACTACAGGAGGCATGCCAAACGCCGACAGCGGATTTCCGCACGAAAGCTTCCAATTTTTCGTCGTCCTGCATCACGTCGGCGAGACTGAATTCATCCAAGATGACCTTATCCATCAACACCCGCCGAAGTGCCGCCGGGCCATCTAGCAACTTCGCCATGATCGAGGTGAGGATCTCATTCTTCTTAGTGAGCATTCCGACCTGGCGGACCTTGTCGCCATAACTCGCGGGAAAGGGGTCACTCGTCACGTTTTGCATGGCTGGAAGATCATGCAACCCGGCCATCGCCCGAAAGCCGGACATCAATCGGTCAAGATCGCGTTTATCCGACAGCAAATTGAAATCAACGTTCGGCTCGACCCGCCAATCCTTTGAACTCAACGTGATTTGGCCGTTCTCGGAATAGGTCTTGTTCACGAACAAAAGAAACGAGGCAATTTGCTCGCCAACCGCATGCCATGACGACTTGCTGGCCACGGCCACGAACATATCGCCCTGGGGCACCTCCTCAGTCTCAGAGGTATAGCGCAGCCCAAGCATGATGTGCCTGCGGGTAAAGTCATTGCACCGGGCAAACGGCTTCACGAACGAGGCAACCGCAATCGAGGGGTGATCCATCAGGCGTTGCCCCACCCCCGGCAAGTGATTGCGAACCTCAATACCGAGATCTTGCAATTGCATCGCAGGGCCGATCCCAGCCCGCAGCAGATGGGCCGGCGAGTGAATGGCGCCGGATGACATGATCACTTCATTCGCCCGAAACTCCTGATTCTTGCCATCAACCAGAGCCTTCACCCCGACGCATTTAGCCCCCTCGAACAGCAACTCCGTGACCTGAGTATTGGTGCTGATCGTCAGATTAGACCGGGTCCTTGTACCGGGGTCGAGATACCCCACCGCCGCCGATACGCGGGTCTCGAAGGCGTTGGAGATCGTGATCGGGAAGTATCCATCCTTGAACTCGCCATTCTGATCTTCGATGTATTCGTACCCGGCCTCGGAAAAGGCGTCGCCTACCGCTTTCGCGTGCTCGTTCCAAAGCTCCGGCATAATGCGGCGCACGGGAATATTTCCTGACCGACCGTGGTACGGGCCGTCGAAGTCCATGTCGCGCTCGACCTTCTTGAAGTAGGGCAGAACATCTTTCCATCCCCAACCCGGGGCTCCACGCGCCTCCCAATCGGCAAAATCCGTCGGAGCGCCGCGGTTGGCCATCTGGCCATTGATCGATGAGCCACCGCCCAGTACCCGCGCCTGCTCGTATTTACGCAAGGGTGGCCGGTCCTCATCCGGATTGTTGTGCGAGATGACCTGGGTCGTGACCTTGAGTTCACCCCAATGAAATCGAGGGTCGAGGTAAGCGGTACCCGGATAGCTGTCGCTGATAACTTTCGGTACCTTGCCATGCGGGGTGTCCTGCCCGGCCTCGCAGACCAGGACCTTGTTCGAGCTGCGAGCCGAGAGCCGGTTGGCGAGCACGGACCCAGCCGAGCCGCCGCCAACGATGATGTAGTCGTAAGTCATGTAGTCTTCCTAGCCTCGATCATTCGTTTCGAGCTTGCTCAATCGCCGTCAAGATACGCGCCGGTGTGCAGGGTGTCTGTGCAATACCGGCGCCGAGCGGCACCAGCGCATCGTTGATCGCACAAAGTACAGCGCCCACCGCCCCCGCCGTCCCCGCCTCGCCGACGCCCTTGGCGCCAAGAGTTTTGTCGCCCATAGGTTTCTCAATACGGGTCACGTCAATATCCGGAATTTCCGCCGCCATCGGTGTCAGATAATCCGCCATGGTCGCGGTCAGTAACTGGCCTTGGTCGTCATAGACCAATTCCTCGAACAAGGCGCCGCCGATACCCTGAACCACACCGCCTCGGATTTGTTCGTCAAGCAGGAGCGGATTGATGACGAAACCGCAATCAGGCACGACCCAGTGATTAAGCAGGGAGACGATGCCGGTCTCGACGTCGACCTCTAGATATGAGCCCTGGATACCGTTGCCGACCACCGTCGGTTTGTCGCGCGGCACATAGTGTTCGACCGCCGACATCATCGGCTGGAAACCTTCGGGCAGCTCGTAAGGGCGGAAATGTCCGATCCGCGCGACGTCTTCCAGACTGAACCGGGCCTGCGACGTGGCCAACTCAATCACCTGGCCATCCCGCAAATCGAGTGCCTCCGCGTCGCATTGCAGCAAAGCACCAGCCAGTTCAAGAATCTGAGACCGCAAGCGACGGCCGGCGCGCCACGCGACCTCGACGCCGATCGAAGTTCCGCGCGAAGCAAACGCACCGCCGCCGTAAGGGCAAACTTCGCTATCGCCCAAAGTGACCCGCACATCATCCGCCTGGATCCCCAGTGCCGCAGCAACGACTTGAGCCGCCGCCGTATCCGCCCCCTGCCCCTGATCGGTGGCGCCGCTGAAAACCCGCGCCTTACCGGACGGCTCCAGCCTGACCACGCAACCGTCCTGGGCCGAGACCGGAATGCCGCCTTTTCCGTAGTAGTTTGGGCCCGGGCCGGTCTGCTCGATGAAACCGGCGATGCCGATCCCCCGGTAGCGACCTTGGCTCCGAAGCCGGGTCTGCTCCGCCCTGAGCTCGGGCAGGTCCATCCGCTCAACCAAAGTATCGAGGCACTCGTGCAGGACTAAGCCTTCCAGCGCGACCCCGGCCGAACTGGTCACCGGACCTGCCGAAAGATCAGCGTAGTTTTGCCGTCGGATCTCCACCGGATCGACCCCAAGCTTGCGGGCCGCGCGATCCAACAGAACCTCGCCTATAGCGCAGCCAAGCGGCTGACCAACCGCTCGGTAGTGCCCCATCAGGCCTTTGTTCTGATAGACGATCCTGCTTCGCCCGCGAAACGCCGGCACAGTGTAGGAGGCCGCTGTCAATTGCATCACGTGGTTCCCCTCCATGATGCTGGCACGGGGATAGATCGAATACGGTCCGATCGCGTAGATATCATCGACTTCGAGGGCGGTGATTTTGCCGTCCACCGCGAAACCCATACGCGCCGAGACCTGATGGTCGCGAGCGTGGATATCACTCGTGAAAGACTCCAACCGGTCGGCAACGAATTTTACCGGGCGACCGAGTATCCGAGCCGCCACCGCCACCGCCGCCTCGTCGCCACTGAATTGCAGTTTGATACCAAAGGCCCCGCCGACATCCGGGCAAACAATCCGAACGTTCTGCTCGTCGAGATCCAGCAAGCGGGCAAAGAGCTCTTGTTGCTGATGAGGGGCTTGGTGCGATTGATGGATGACCAGACGTTGTTCGCTCGGATCGAACTCCGCCAGGATGGCGCGGGTCTCCAGGGGAACGCCGGTATGACGCCCAAATCTGAAACTTTCCTCCAACACCAAGGTCGACCTTTCGAACGCGGCGTCGACCGCGTCTGTTCCCAGACGGAGTTCCAACGCCAAATTATCGGATTTTCCTGGGTGCAGCACCGTGGCTCCCGGCTCAAGATTCGCCACCGGGTCAGCGACCGCAGGCAATTCCTCCCACGTGACATCAATCAGTGCGGCTGCATCCTCGGCGATGGCGCGGGTTTCGGCCACCACCATCGCCACCCCCTCGCCTTGCCACCGGGCCACATCGACGGCCAGCGGGTATTGCTGCGGTGAGTCCAATTTCGGAAATAGATCGTGGTTGCCGGTCCAGCCATTGCAGGCATCGGCGATATCCGGACCGGTAAACACGCGCTCGACACCAGGCAACCCGGCGGCCTCTTCAGTCTCGATCGACAGGATACGGGCATGGGCGAAAGGATTGGTGAGAAAGGCCGCGTGCAGCACCCGGCGCGCCGTCACGTCATCGGTATAGCGCCCGCGACCGGTTACAAGACGTTTAGCCTTGGTACGTCGCTCGCTCTGACCGATCGGCGCGTTGGTAGCAGCGATGCTCATGCACTCGGCTCCTGTTCGGCCAAGCGCGCAGTGAGCGTTGTCTCAACCGCGTCAACGATGGCTTGATATCCGGTGCATCGGCAATAGTTCCCTGAAAGAAAAGTCCGTATGTCGGCCCGAGACATTGGTTGCTTCGCATCCAGCATTTCCGCCGCCGTGATCAGCATGCCGGGCGTGCAATAGCCACATTGCAAGGCGTTGCGGTCAACAAAGGCCGCCTGTAGGTCGACGATCTCACCACTCTCGCTCAACCCTTCCAGGGTTTCCACGACCGCCCCGTCAGCTTGTACCGCCAACGTCAGACACCCACGTGTGGCGGCTCCGTCGACGCGCACGGTGCAGGCGCCGCAAACGCCATGCTCACACCCGACATGACAGCTTGTCAGCCCAAGCTCCTCACGTAGAAAGTCCGTCAAATGCTGGCGTACAGGCACACGCCGACTGACCCGCCTGCCGTTAACCGTCAACGTGATGTCGAAGACATCATCCATTTGAAACTCCCAACAGATCCGTCACCGCCCGCCGGAACGCCACCCGCGCTTGCGCCAGACGGATATGTGCCTCTCCATTGATATTGCTGGTGGGCGAGACATCGGCTTCCAGCCATGCCCCATCCAGCACCCCGGTTTCCGCTGCCTTGGCGGCTGTCTTTGCCAATACCGGAAGGTCGTCGCAGCCGAACATTGCTACGCGTAACCCCTGAATGCGCCCGTCCTCGACATCGCCGACCGCCGCCGCACCCGCCAGCGCATAATCACCATGACGGCGTGCGACCTCGTAAAACCCGACCCGGCGCTCGGGCGCTAGCGGAATACGGATCGCAGTCAGAATTTCGGTATCCTCGCGCGCTGTCTCATAGAGCCCGAGGAAGTAGTCTTCGGCGGCAATCCACCGATTACCCTCGGTCGACGTAAGCTCGATCTCGGCACCGAGGGCCAACATGCACGCCGGCATCTCCGCTGCCGGGTCGGCCAAGGCCACGCTGCCGCCGATCGTGCCGCGATTTCGGATCGCGACATGCGCAACGTACGGCAAAGCCCGCGTGATCAGGGGCGCATGCTCGGCCACCAGTGCCGAGCGTTCCAGGTCGACATACCGGGTCATGGCGCCGAGCCGCAGCGCATCGTCCTCCAGTGCGATACCGCGAAGGTTTTCGATCCGGCCGAGGTCGATCAGCACTTCTGGTTCAGCCAGGCGCATGGCCAGCACCGGCATCAAAGTCTGTCCTCCGGCCAGCAACCGGGCGTCGTCACCGTGTTCTGCAAGTTGAGCCGCAGCTTCTGCGACACTGGACGGACGAAGATATTTGAAGGCTGGAAATTTCATGGCGGATCGGTCTCCGCCAAGCCCGGCACATAGCGCGAGATTTCCAGAGGATGATGCGAGGTCAAGCGGTGGGCCTCTGCCATATACGGCGCCAAGGCATCGTTCCGCGCCACCACATCTGCGATATCCCCGCGCAGGCTCTCCATCGCGGTCTCAACACTGGCTCGCAATGCCACCTCATCCACTGTCGCCGCGCGGCCATTGCGCAGCACCACTTTGCCATTGACCAGAACCGTGTCGACCGAACGGCCGCTCTCGGTGAAGACCAGCTGGCGAAGCGCGCTGTTGAGCGGCACGAAACTCGGGTCCGAGAGATCCAGCAAGGTCAGGTCCGCCTGCAAACCGGGTTTCAACGCGCCGATCGTTCCGGCCAGACCGAGGGCTTTGGCACCGCCTGTCGTCGCAGCTTGGAAAGCATCCAGCGCTGTGACACCGCCAGCCTCCGGGCTCGACACCGCCGCCAAACCCGCGAAGGCCTTCATCGCCTGAAACATGTTCTGCGCATCGCTGCAGCTACAATTATCGCAGCCGAGCGCCAGTTCGACGCCCGAGCTTGCGTATTCTGGGATTGGTGCGATGCCCGCCTGGGTCTTCAGGTTTCCGACCGGGTTCAACACCATGGAGGCGCCGCGCTCTACAATGCGGTCGATCTCGCGCTGGCGCATCCAGACGCCATGCGCCAAGGTTACATGCGGGCCGAGCATGCCATGATCGTCGAGATAGTCGACCAGCGAGCCACCCCACTCTCCAAACTTCTGTCGGCCGATCACGGTGGTGGCGCGAGACTCGTAGATATGAGTGAAAAGCCGCACCCCATGGCGATCGCAAATGCCTTTGAGGCCTGCCAGAAGTTCTGGCGACGAACGTTCCGGGCTCGACGGAGCCACCCCCCAGCTCAAAACCGGAGAGCGGCTGGAATATCCACGAATTTGGCCCTCAAGGGTCGCCAGAATTCCACTGGTATCGGCCGAAGCGACAACACCGCTCAACCCAGGCAGTGCATCCTCGGGGAACACATCGCTCCAATACGGCGTGACGGCCGCCCCGTGTACGTCACCGGTCTGGATGGCAAAGACGCAGCGGATGCCGACCTCTTCATAGGCCGCGAGCACGGTTTCCAGATCTTCGGGATGCGCCAAATTGAGGGTTAGCATGTCCTGGACCGTGGTCATTCCAGAGCGCAGGCACTCTAGCGCGCCCAGGATGGTCCGAGCTCTAATCTCCTCGGGCGATCGTCTGGGGTAGTTCGGCGGCAAAGCGTTCAGGAGCCAGGCCTCGCGCGGGATCGCCTCGAAACAGCCCTTCAGCAGCACGTCGTGGGAGTGGTAATGCGCGTTCACGAAGCCCGGAACCACCAGACGATCCCGGCCATCGATCACGGTTTCAATTGGTTGACCATTAACAGCGTATTCGCCGTCAGACTGAACCAGTTCGTCTGCCAACCCGGCCTCGACAGCGCGGATCGTGCCGCCATCGACCAAGATATCTTGCGGCTCAGGTCGGTCGGTTTCGCCTTCACTGGTCAGTACCCGACCACCATGAATGAGTGTCAGCGTGGAATCGTTCAAAATTTCGCCTTGCTCGGAGTTTGCTTGGATGGTTTGGCATGCCTGAATACCATATCCCTGCAACTGTGCATCGGTGTTCACCGAACGGCAATAGCTGGCCACGTTCAAAAGCAATCAAGGAATTGGATTATGACGAAAATACACAATGTCACCATCGTCGGCGCCGGCCTGATGGGGCACGGATTGGCGCTCGTGCATGCGCTCGGTGAGTGCCGTGTGGTGATGCAGGATATCAGTGCCGCACAAATGGACTCAGCGCCGAAACTGATCGCGGTCGCTTTGGACACATTGATTGACGGCGGTGCAGTGAAGGCCGGTGAGCGCGACGCCGTTTTGGCCCGAATTTCCACAGAGCCTGATCTCACCATAGCGGTTGGCAATGCCGATCTGGTGGTCGAAGCGGTGGCAGAAGATATCGAGATCAAACGGCTGGTCTATTCCCAGATCGCAGAGGCTGCACCGGACCACGCGCTGCTCGCCAGCAACACCTCACATCTCGACATCTTCCCGTTGCTGCCGGATACCCTGAAGGCGCGAAGCGGTATCGCGCATTGGTACACGCCGCCCTACATCATCGATCTGGTCGACTTGGTCGGCGCTCCCGAGGCTGGACCCGAAGTGGTGGAAACCCTGCGTGCGCTCTATGCCGGTATGGGCAAGAAGCCGATCGTGTTTGCCAAGTTCGCGCCGGGATATGTCGCCAACCGGCTACAAGCAGCCCTGGGTCTGGAGATTTATCACCTACTCGATTCCGGCATCGCAACACCGGAAGCAATCGACGACTCGATCAAATACGGCCTCGCCGCCCGCATGGCCTTCTTGGGGCACTTAAAGAAGGCGGATTACACCGGGCTTGGGCTGGTTCAGCAGATCATGTCGAACGCCGCCTATAGCCCGCCACCGGTGCGGAAACAAAGTCCGACGATCGAGAATTTGGTCGGCGAGGGTCGCCTTGGGGTGGCCAGCGGTGGCGGATTCTTCAACTACGCCGAACGCCCACCGGCCGAATGGTTCAGCGCCCGCGACCGCGCGCTCCTAAAGCACAAGGCACTGGTCGAGAAGATCGAACGCGAGGACCCAATGTAGATCAGCAATCAAGCGTGTTGGTGCGTTCCCAATCCGTTAGGTGCCTCGAATATTCATCCCATTCCTGGGTTTTGAGCTTGAGATAAGCGTCCGTGAATTCGTCACCTAACTGCCGGCGCAGAACCTTATCCTTTGCCAGTTCGCGTAATGCATCGATCAAATAGAGCGGGAGCTTTTTGGCGCCGCGCACTTTGTGACCTTCGGCGTACATGTCGATATCGAGCCGCTTGCCCGGATCAGCCTTGGTCGCGATCCCGTCTAGGCCTGCGGCAAGCACGGCGGCCGGCAACAGATAGGGGTTGGTGGCGCCATCCGGCAATCGGAACTCGAAGCGCCCGGCATCGGGAATGCGAACCATGTGGGTGCGGTTGTTGCCGCCATAGGTCACTGTGTTCGGTGCCCAGGTCGCCCCGGAAGCCGTGACCGGTGCATTGATCCGCTTGTAACTGTTGACCGTCGGATTGGTGATGGCGCAGAGCGCAGTCGCACTTCGCAGCAGGCCACCCAGGAAGTTGTAGCCAAGTGCCGACAGGCCGAGCTCGCCCTTTTTGTCGGCGAACAGGTTCTTTTTACCCGCTTTGTCCCAAACCGAGACATGCACGTGGCAGCCATTGCCGGTTAGATGGGTAAAAGGCTTCGGCATGAAGGTCGCGCGCAGGCCATGTTTCTCGGCAATCGACTTGGTCATGAAGCGAAAGAACGCGTGGCGATCGGCGGTCGTCAGGGCGTCAGCATAATCCCAGTTCATCTCGAACTGACCGTTCGCGTCTTCGTGGTCGTTCTGATACGGCCCCCAACCAAGGCCGATCATCGCGTCGCAAATCTCCGAGATCACGTCATACCGGCGCATCAGCGCCTGCTGGTCATAGCAGGGTTTGCCGGCGATATCGGCGTCATCTGAGATCGAAAGGCCGTCGGCGGATATCAGATGGTATTCCGCCTCAACACCGGTCTTCATCACGTAGCCGGCGGCTTTCGCCGTCTCGATCATGCGCTTCAGGATAACGCGTGGTGCCTGTTCGACCGGGCGACCCTCCATCACCAGATCACCCGCAACCCAGGCAACCTCAGGCTTCCACGGCAGCTGGATAACGCTTGCCGGGTCCGGGACCGCGAACATGTCGGGATGAGCCGGGGTCATGTCGAGGTATGAGGCAAATCCGGCGAAGCCCGCACCTTCTTCCTCCATACCCGCAATCGCGGTGGCAGGAACCAATTTCGAGCGTTGCACGCCGAATAAATCGGTGAAGTTTACCAGGAAGTACTTAACGCCCTGCTTCTTTGCGAAGGCTTCCAGCTTGCTTGCCATTCTATTCCCCCGTTTTCAGTATCCCTGACCCGGAATCCAATCGGTGCCCGCTAACGGCACCTTGGCCATGGCGGCTGCCTCCACTGTGAGCGCGTTCAAGTCTTCTGGTTCCAGATTGTGGAGATGGCTCTTGCCGCAGGCGCGCGCCATGGTCTGGGCCTCCAACGTCAATACCCGCAGATAATTCGCAAGCCGACGGCCAGCCTTGATCGGATCCAGGCGCTTTTCCAGCTCCGGGTCTTGCGTCGTGATGCCGGCCGGATCGTTACCCGCGTGCCAGTCCTCGTAGAACCCAGGTGCTGTGCCGAGCTTGGCGTATTCCTCGGCCAACTCCGGACGGTTGTCGCCAAGCGCAATGAGCGCCGCCGTGCCAATTGAAACCGCATCTGCGCCAAGCGCGATCGCCTTGGCCACGTCCGCTCCGGTGCGAATGCCGCCTGAGACAATCAGTTGCACTCCGGTCCGATGCATTCCCAATTCCTGCAACGCCTCGGTCGCCATACGCACTGCCGGCAGCGTCGGGATGCCGACATTTTCAATGAAACAGTCCTGGGTCGCACCGGTACCGCCCTGCATGCCATCCAGCACGATCACATCAGCACCCGCCTTCACCGAAAGCATGGTGTCATAGTAAGTCCGGGTCGCGCCGACCTTCACATAGATCGGGACCTGCCAGTCGGTAATCTCGCGCAACTCGCGGATCTTGATTTCCAGATCGTCCGGCCCGGTCCAGTCTGGATGCCGGCAGGCGCTGCGCTGATCAATGTCAGTCGGCAAAGTGCGCATCTCCGCCACGCGGTCGGAAATCTTCTGGCCCAAGAGCATACCGCCGCCGCCGGGCTTCGCCCCTTGGCCAACGACCACCTCGATAGCATCAGCCTTGCGAATGTCGTCCGGGTTCATGCCGTAGCGCGAGGGCAAATATTGGTAAACCAGCTTGCTGGAATGCCCCCTCTCTTCTTGCGTCATGCCGCCGTCGCCGGTGGTTGTGCTGGTCCCAAGCTCTGAGGCACCGCGGCCGAGCGCTTCCTTAGCGTTGGCGGAAATCGATCCGAAGCTCATGCCGGCAATGGTGATCGGGATGTCGATCGTCAGGGGTTTCTCGGCATGGCGCGTGCCGAGTGTCACGTCGGTGCCGCAAGCCTCACGATACCCCTCCAAGGGGTAGCGCGACATGCTGGCGCCAAGGAACACCAGATCGTCGAAATGCGGCAGGGGGCGTTTCGCGCCGAACCCTCGGATCCGGTATATCCCCTCTTCGGCGGCCCTGTGGATCTCGTGGATCGCAGCGCGGTCGAACGTATGGGACTCACGCATGCCTGATTTATCGTCACTCATCATCCAGCCTCAATACGCACCGACATTGTCGATTTTGAAGGTGTA
>JABIRP010000096.1 GCA_018699735.1 Rhodospirillaceae bacterium
CAACCGAGGCCGGAATTGAAATCACCACGCCGCAGGGAATCGTCCACGCGTCGCTCTCAGAGATTGGACTGACAGACCAAGTTTTCGCGTTTGACGGCCTAGGATTACAACTGCGGTTGTTCCGACTACCGAGCGAAATGGATGCCCGAGAGGTTGAGTTTGAAGTTCCTGTTGAGCGTTCGCAAGATGGCGATACACCGATCTGGATCGCGGTTACGCTAGAGGACGGGCACCGCGCCTGGACCAGCCCGATTTACTGGATCGAGGCGTAAAGGAGCACTGTTAAAGACCCGCATCGAAGTCTGTGTCGAAGTGGGTTTCCCTCCACAGCCACTCCGCCGTCAATCTCCCCGCCGCCAGGCCGGCTCCAGCTCCAGAATACGAGCATAGACCGGGCAATCCTCTCGGTGGGTGCCGGGCAGATAGCCGATACTCATCAGAAACTCCCCAACGATCTCGCCGCCCATGAACTTGAAGGTCTTGCGAAAGAGCTTGACCCAGTCATCCTTCTCGAGCGGATGATGCGCATCGATCCAGGCGGCAAAACTGCCGTGCGTATTCTGGATCTCGATAATGCGTTTGGCATTTTCGATCGCCGCGCCGACCTTCAGGCGGTTGCGAATAATGCCGGCGTCGGCCAGCAAGCGCGCCCGGTCCGCTTCGCCATACGCCGCGACCACCGAAGGTTCGAAACCGCCATACGCCGCTCTGAACCCCTCGCGCTTTTTCAGCATCAACTCCCAGGACAATCCGGCCTGATTAATCTCCAAGATCAGGCGCTCAAACAGAACTGCATCGTCGGTGACTGGAAACCCGTACTCATTGTCATGGTAGTAGGCATGCACCGGATGGCCGGGGGCGATATCGCAATAGCTCGACATGTGTTGCTACCCCAAGGTCAGGCTCATCTCACGAAACGAGATGATGCCGCTGTCGACGATGTAATAAACTCCGACGAAGAGAACGCCCGCGATGACCGTCGCCGCCGCCGCTTTGCGCCAGAGCATCGGTTTTTCAGGTGCGCCTTGCTCGTGGCCTTCCTCGGCGTTCTCATCGCGTTTGACGCCAAACGGCAGGGTCATGAAGAAAACCCACCACCACAGAAGGAGATAGACGACGAGGCCGGATACCCAGTTCATCAGACTTGCTCCAATTCCACCAATGTGCCGAAAAAGTCTTTTGGATGCAGAAACAGAACCGGTTTCCCGTGCGCCCCGATCCGCGGCTCACCATCACCGAGCACGCGTGCACCCTCTTGTTTCAATCGATCTCGAGCCGCCAGAATATCGTCGACCTCATAGCAGACGTGATGCATGCCGCCAGACGGGTTACTTTCCAGGAACTTCATGATCGCCGAGCCCTTCCCCAAAGGGTGCAACAACTCGATCTTTGTGTTCGGAAGCTCGACGAACACCGTCGTCACCCCATGCTCCGGCAGATCCTGCGTGACACTGACCGTGGCGCCAAGGGTGTCGCGATACATCGCCGCCGCCGCCGCCAAATCCGGTACCACAATGGCCACGTGGTTCAAGCGTCCGATCATTTCAGTCTCCTAAACCCGCACCACATGCACGTTGGTGATTGGCCGCTTGCCGTACCGCGCCCTGACCATGCGGCGCACCGCGATCCCGGCCGCTTCTTCGATCCGGTCGTCGTCTCCGCGATTTCGGTTCGACATGGCCTCGATCGTCTCGGTCACCAGATCTGACGCCTCGTCGCTCACCTCCGGTGCTTCCAGGGCGTCGCAGATGCCGGCGAAAGAGATTTGCGGGGCTGCCACCATCTGGCCTTTGCCGTTCAAAACGACCGTTACCGCAGCGGTGCCATTATGCAGCATCTTGCGGCGCTCCCGAATGACGTCACCGCCCACCGGCCGCAATCGGTCACCATCCAGCGCCAGCATGGCGGTGTCGATCCAACCGATAATTTCGGGCTTGCCGGGCGCCAACCGGATCATCGACCCATTGCCCGGAACCACAGTCTCAGGCACCTGGCATCGCCGCGCGAGCTTGGCGTGCTCCATCAGATGTACTGCGTCCCCGTGTACCGGAACCGCAATTTCCGGACGCGTGTATTGGTACATCTCAACCATTTCATCCTGGCAAGGATGGCCCGAGACATGCACATGGGCGTCGCGCTCGGTGACGATCTGCACACCAAGCCCAACCAGGCGGTTCTGAACCTTGGCGATTGCCGGCTCATTGCCGGGGATCTCGCGCGACGAGAAGATAACCGTGTCACCCTCGCCAAGGGATATCTGCTGGTGTGAGCCATCGGCGATGCGCGCCAAGGCCGCCCGAGACTCGCCCTGACTGCCGGTACAAATCAAGACCACCTTGTCGCTTGGCAGGAAACCGGCGTCGTTATCGGAAACGAACTCGGGCAGGTCCTTCAGATAGCCGTTTTCCTTGGCGCATTCGACCATGCGCAGCATCGAGCGTCCGACTAGAACGGCGTGGCGATCATTTGCCTCGGCCGCCCGGGCGACGCTCTGCACCCGCCCAACGTTAGAGGCAAAACAGGTGACCGCAATCTTACCATCGAATTGGGCAAACAACTCGGTCATGCTACGCTCAACCCCGGCTTCGGAGCCTGACTGACCTGGCACCAGGACGTTGGTGGAATCGCCGACCAGCGCCAAAATCCCCTCGTCACCAAGGTCCCGCAGTTTGTCGTAGTCGGTGACCTCGCCAATGACCGGCTCCGGATCGAATTTCCAATCACCGGTGTGCAAGACCACGCCAGCCCCGGTGCGGATTGCCACCGCGTTCGGCTCTGGGATCGAATGCGTGATACCGATCAGCTCGATCTCGAACGGTCCGATAACGAAGTTGTCCTTCAACGGCACTTCGATAAGCTGGATCTGAGACAGCAGATCGGCGTCGGCAAGCTTTCGGCGCAATACGGATGCGGTGAAAGGCGTCGCATAGATCGGGCAGCGGATGCGGTCCCAAAGGTACTGCACCGCGCCCAGATGATCTTCATGGGCATGGGTCAGCAACAGGCCGACCACATCGTGTCGCCGCTCCTCAACGAAGCTCGGGTCCGGCATGATCACATCGACACCCGGCATCGTATCGTCGGCAAACGAGATGCCGAGATCGACCATCAACCACTTGCCGCCATAATGGTAGAGGTTGAGGTTCATACCAATCTCGTCGCTTCCGCCCAGCGGCAGAAACAGCAACTCGTCCTCTTTGGGCGTGCCGTGCAAGCTCATACGTCCTTGTTCCGTTCATGTATCAACACCAAACCGCGCAACGTGACGTCGGGGTCGACTTCCTGGATGACATCTGTCGATTTGGCGAATAGCGGAGCGAGGCCCCCAGTCGCAACAACAAACATCGGTGCGCCATATTGCGCCTTGATACGCGAGACCAAACCTTCGATCAGGCCGACATAGCCCCAAAAGATCCCAGATTGCATCGCGGTCACGGTGTTTTTGCCGATGACCGGCATCGGCTCATTGACCCCGGCCGGGCGTTCCGGTGGTTGGATGGCGATCCGGGGCAGTTGCGCCGCCGCCTGATACAACGCATCGAGCGACAGATTGATCCCGGGCGCGATCACGCCACCTTCATAGGCGCCGTCGGAGCCAAGCACGTCGAAGGTCGTGGCGGTGCCAAAGTCGATCATGATCATCGCCGTGCCCGCGTGACGCTCATGCGCCGCGACCGCATTGACCAAACGGTCGGCGCCAACCTCACGCGGGTTGTCTATTCGAACTTCGATCCCAAGCGACAGCGCCGGATCGCCAACAACCATCGGATCGATATCGAAGTACTTGTTGCAGAGGCTCTTCAGATTGAACGATGTTGCCGGCACCACCGTCGCCAGGATAACGGCATCGATGGAGCTGCGGTCTAAGTCGTTCAAGGCCATCAACCCGGTTAACCAGACAGCATACTCATCGGCGGTGCGCCCGGCATTGGTTGAGGTTCGCCAGGCGCCCAGCTGGCTGGTCCCGTCGAATACCGCGAATACGGTGTTTGTATTGCCGCAATCGATTGCCAGAAGCATCGCCTTAACCCTCCCGGAATATCACGTCGCCAGCGGAAATCACCCGCTGACCGCCGCCATCCAACGCCACAATCAAGGCACCCGTGGCATCCAAATCGTCAAACCGCCCCTCGATCCGCTCTTCCCCAAGATCGACCGCTATCGCTTCGCCCAACCCGCGCGCGCGATAGCGCCATCCCTCGCGTATCGGGTTGAAGCCGACCTTATCCCAACGCGCCCGCCAAGCCCAGAGCCGGCCAAGATAGGCCTCTAACGCGTCCCCAACACTCGGCGCGTCCCCAACACTCGGCGCGTCCCCGACAGTCGGCGCATCCCCGGGCGCTTGCTCAGCCAATGCTGCCAGGTGGGTCGCCGGGTAGGGCGTGTTATCTGGATGGCTAACTACATTGATGCCGGTTCCAATCAGGATCGCACCGGCATCGGGCACGGTCTCAAGCAGAATTCCACTGACCTTGGCATCATCAACCAGCACATCGTTCGGCCATTTAAGTTGCACATTGACCCCCGGAACCAAACCAGAGACCGCCTCAGCAACCGCAAGGGCGGCCATGAATGAGACCTCAGGCCAACGCGCAATCTCGCAACCGGGTTTCAGGATCGTGGTGGTGTAAAGATTGCCAGGTGGAGATGTCCAGATGCGACCTTGGCGGCCACGACCGGAGCTCTGCTGGTGAGCCCAAACGACGGTTCCATCCTCGGCCCCATCCCGCACCAGATCACGCGCAAGATCGTTGGTGCTGGCAACGGACTCAACACGGACGAGGCGCGCCGTCGCCGGAAGCCCGGACGTATCGAATTCAGCCAAGGGTGTTTCCGTCATCTCAAGTAGACGGCTCTCTTGCCATCAACCACCCATCAGGGCCGAGGCTGCCGCCCTGGCAGTTGCGACGATTGGTGCTGGGAGGACGAAGAACAACAGCGTGACCGCAGCCGTCACCAGCATCACGACCCGCATCTCGCCACCAATCTCAGCGTCGAGCGGCTCATCTGCCTCGTCGAAATACATGATCTTGATGATGCGCAGGTAGTAAAACGCTCCGACGACACTGGCCAAAACACCAATGATAGCAAGCGCATAGAGGCCAGACTCGATCGCTGCCATGAACACGTACCACTTGCCGAAGAAACCGGCGAGCGGCGGAATTCCGGCCATCGAGAACAGGAAGATCAGCAGCGCGAACGCCATCATCGGATGAGTCTTCGACAAACCCGAAAGATCGCCAATCCCTTCGACGTAACGGCCTTGTTGGCGCATCGACAGGATGCAGGCGAACGTGCCAACATTCATGAACAGATAGACGAACAGGTAGATCAGCACACCGCTGACACCGGACTCGTTTCCGGCGGCTATACCAACCAATAGAAAGCCCATGTGGCCGATCGAGCTGTAGGCCATCAGCCGTTTGATGCTGGTTTGCACCATGGCCGCGAAGGCGCCGAGCACCATCGAGAATATCGAGATCAACACGATAACCTGTTGCCATTGGGCAATCAGATCGCCAAACGGCTCGATCATAACCCGCAGGAGAAGCGCAACCGCCGCAACCTTCGGCGCTATCGCAAACAGCGCCGTTACGGGTGTCGGCGAGCCTTCATATACATCCGGTGTCCACATATGGAACGGCACGGCGGAAACCTTGAACGCCAGACCCGATATGACGAAGACCAAACCGATGATGACACCAACTGCCGGCCCGCTGTCGCCAAGTTTGGAGAAGACCTGGGCCAAGCCATTGAAATCGGTCGTGCCGGCAAAGCCGTAGATCATCGATGAGCCGTAAAGCAACATGCCGGAGGAAATCGCGCCGAGGACAAAATACTTGAGCCCCGCCTCGGTTGAACGCAGCGAATCGCGGCGGATCGAGGCAATGACGTAGAGCGACAGGCTCTGCAGTTCCAGGCCGACATACAGCCCGATCAGATCGTTGGCAGAGACCATCATCATCATGCCGAGCGTCGCCAGCACGACCAAAACCGGGAACTCAAACCGGTCGATGCCTTCGCGCTTCATATAGTCCAGGGACATGACAATGGCGATCGCCGACCCGGCCAGCACCAATAGTTTGGCGAATTGCGCGAAGGGGCCGGTCGAGAACATGCCGAAGAAGACCGGTTCTGCCGAAGTCCCGCCGTGGGTCAACACCAGAACCGCCGCCAAGATCAGCGCGACCACCGCGCCCCATGACACGACGGCCATGGATCCAGATTTGCGGAACACCCCCGCCATCAACAATATCATGCCGGCGATGGCGAGAAAGATCTCGGCCGCCGCTGGGGCCATCACGGGAATGCTGGTCGCACCCATCGTTTCGTCTCCCCCCGCCTACCGGGTCGCCACGTCGACCGCGCTGGCATTCAGCGCGACCTTGTAGTTTGAAATCAAATTATCCACCGAGGCCGACATCAGGTCGAGGAAGCTGGCGGGATAGATACCCATCCAGAAAACCAAGATAACCAACGGCGCGAAGACCGCGATCTCGCGCGGTGACAGGTCCAGGATCGCCTTCAGGCTCTCCTTGTCCAAAGTCCCAAAGATCACCCGGCGATACAGATAAAGCATATAGACGGCACCAAGGATGACGCCGGTTGCCGCCAGAGTTGCAAGCCAGGTGCTGACCTTGAAGGCGCCCATGAGAACCAGGAACTCGCCGACGAAACCGCTGGTTCCCGGCAGGCCGACCGAGGCCAGCATGAAGATCATGAACACCAGCGCGTAGCGTGGCATTCGAGTGACCAACCCGCCATAGGCCGTGATTTCACGACTGTGGATGCGGTCATAGACCACGCCGACAATGAGGAATAGCGCTGCCGAGACGATACCATGGCTCAGCATCTGGAAGATTGAGCCCTCAACCCCTTGGGTCGTCAGCGTGAAGGCGCCAATGGTCACGAAACCCATGTGGGCCATGGAAGAATACGCGATCAGCTTCTTCATATCCTCCTGCGCCAGGGCCACCAGCGAGGTGTAGATGATCGCCACGATCGAAAGCGTGTACACCAGCGGTGCGAAATATTCAGAGGCATCCGGGAACATCGGGATCGAGAAGCGAAGGAACCCGTATCCACCCATTTTTAGCAGCACACCGGCCAGGATCACAGAGCCCGCCGTTGGTGCCTCGACATGCGCATCCGGCAGCCAGGTATGAACCGGCCACATCGGCACCTTGACCGCGAATGAGGCGAAGAATGCGAGCCAGAGCCAGGTCTGCAGCTGCGCCGGGAAGCCGGCCTGCATCAACTCTGGAATGTCGGTGGTGCCGGTCTGGAAGTACATGGTCAGCACCGCGATCAGCATCAGCACCGATCCGGCCAGCGTATAGAGGAAGAACTTGAAGGCCGCGTAAACCCGCCTCGGCCCGCCCCAAATCCCGATGATCAGGAACATCGGGATCAGGACGCCTTCGAAGAAGAAGTAGAAGACCAGGATATCGAGGGCGCAGAACATGCCGACCATCAAGGTCTCAAGCACCAGGAAGGCGATCATGTATTCGCGAACCCGGGTCTGAACCGATTCCCAACTCGCCAGGATGCAAATTGGCGTCAGGAAAGTCGAAAGCAGCACGAAGAACACCGAAATCCCGTCGACGCCCATGTGGTAGGAGATATTGCTCTCCGGGATCCAGGCGTGCTTCTCGACCATTTGGAAGTCGGCCGTGGTCGGATCAAAGTTTACCCAGATCAGAAGCGATACGACGAAGGTGATCAAAGAGGTCCAGAGCGCTACGTAGCGGGCGTTGCGCGCCACGACCGCATCCTCGCCGCGGGTCAGCATGATGAATACCGCGCCGACCAGCGGCAGGAATGTCACCAGAGACAGAAGGGGCCAGTCATTTGCCATTGATCAGTCCCTCAAACCAACACGAACCAGGAAACGAAGCCGATCACCCCGATCAGCATCGCGAAGGCGTAATGATAAACGTAGCCGGTTTGTAGTCGTCCGGCCCGACCCGCCAGCACCCGGGCGACGGCCGAGATGCCATCCGGCCCAAAGCCGTCGATAATCGCACCATCGCCGCCCTTCCAGAGTGCGCGACCGATGCGCATTGCCGGGCGAACGAAGACCGCGTCATACAGCTCGTCGAAGTACCATTTGTTCAATAGGAACAAGTAGATCGGCCGGAAAGTTGTGGCCAGCTTGCCCGGGATCGACGGGTTCAGCATGTAGAACCAATAAGCAGTTCCGATACCAAGGACACCGGCGATGATCGGGCAAAGCTTGACCCAAAGCGGAACGTGATGCGCACCCTCAATCGTATCGTGGCCTTCTAATACCAACAATGCCGGTCCCCAGAAATCCGCTCTCGCGTCACCGGCAAACAGGTCGTAACCGAGCCAGCCGGAGAAGATAGCGCCAATGGCCAAGACAATCAGCGGGATCGTCATCACTTTGGGCGATTCGTGGACATGGCTGAACACCTCGTCGCTTGCCCGGGTCTTGCCGTGGAACGTCATGATGATCAGGCGCCAGCTATAGAACGCCGTCAGTACTGCCGCCGTAATCCCCATCCAGAAAGCAAACTCACCGACGGCCGAGCCACTGGCAAAGGCCGCCTCGATGATCAGATCCTTGGAGTAGTAACCGGCGAAGAACGGCACGCCGGCCAGCGCCAGAGACCCGATCCACATCAAACTGTAGGTCAGCGGAATCTTGCGCCAGATGCCGCCCATCTTGCGCATGTCCTGCTCGTCCGACATGGCATGGATGACCGAACCGGCACCGAGGAACAACAAGGCCTTAAAGAAGGCATGCGTCATCAGGTGAAAAATCGCGGCGGAATAGGCCGAAACACCCAAAGCGAAGAACATGTAACCAAGCTGGCTGCAGGTCGAGTACGCAATCACCCGCTTGATGTCGTTCTGGCAGAGGCCCACGGTGGCGGCAAAAAACGCCGTCGCAGCACCGACAAAAGTGATCACCGTCAACGCATCCGCTGAGTACTCGATCAGGGGCGACAGGCGCGCCACCATGAACACACCGGCCGTCACCATGGTGGCGGCATGGATCAGGGCCGAAACCGGGGTCGGACCTTCCATCGCATCCGGCAACCAGGTGTGTAGGCCAAGCTGTGCCGACTTACCCATGGCGCCAATGAACAACAGGATCGAAAGCACCGTAATCGCGTTCGCCTCCCACCAGAGGAAGGTGATGCTTGCTTCCTGTTTGCTGGCGGCGGCGGCAAAAATGGCATCGAAACTGACGGTATCGAAGAGGATGTAGACGCCGAAAATACCAAGCGCGAAGCCGAAATCGCCAACCCGGTTGACCACGAATGCCTTGATCGCCGCAGCGTTGGCAGTCGGCTTGTGGTACCAGAACCCGATCAGCAGATAAGAGGCGAGACCGACACCTTCCCAGCCGAAGAACAGCTGCACCAGATTGTCCGCCGTCACCAGCATCAGCATGGCAAAGGTGAACATCGAAAGATAAGCCATGAAGCGCGGCTTATGGGGGTCGTGGCTCATGTATCCGATGGAATAGACATGCACCATGGTCGAGACCACGGTGACCACCATCACCATAACGGCGGTTAGGGTGTCGAACTTCAGCGCCCAGCTCGCCTGCATGGAGCCCGACGAAATCCAGTCGAACAGCTCGATCGTGCGGGTGTTGCCTCCTAGCGCCACGTCGATGAAGGCCACGATGCCGAGGATCATGGAGAGCCCCATTGCGCCGCAGGTGACGAGCTGCGAGCCCCGGTCACCCAGCTGTGCGCGGAACGTACCCGCGATCAGCGCGCCTAGAGCCGGCAGGAATACGATGGCTACGTACATCGGCTCCTCACCCCTTCATCAGGTTGATGTCCTCAACCGCGATCGAACCACGGTTGCGGAAATAGACGACCAGAATGGCAAGCCCGATGGCAGCCTCAGCGGCGGCCACGGTCAACACCAGCATGGCGAAGATCTGGCCAGTCAGGTCGCCGAGGAATACCGAGAACGCCACCAGATTGATATTGACCGCGAGCAACATCAGCTCGATCGACATCATGATGATGATCACGTTCTTGCGGTTCAGGAAGATGCCGAAGATCCCAAGCGTAAACAGGATCGCCGCCACCGTCAGATAATGGGCGAGACCGATTTCCAGCATCACACACCGCCCCCCTTGGTGACCTTGACGACCTCGACAACATCCTCGCGCCGGACGGCAATTTGGGCACCGATACGCTGCTTGCGCACACCATCACGTTGGCGATGGGTCAGCACGATGGCACCGATCATGGCGACCAGAAGCACCAGCCCCGCCGCCTGGAACAGATAGACGTAGCGGGTGTACATCAGATTGCCGATGGCTTCCGTGTTATGCACTGCCGCGATTTCAGGCGTTTTGGCCAACATCACTTGCGTCGCCTCACCGGAAAACGTCCAGGCGCCGCCGACGAAAACCAATTCGGCCAGCAGAACCAGCCCGATCAGCGCGCCGATCGGCATGTAACGCATGAAGCCTTGGCGCAATTCGACGAAGTTGATGTCGAGCATCATGACAACGAACAGGAACAGCACCGCAACCGCGCCGACATAGACCACGATCAGGATCATGGCGATGAACTCTGCCCCGATCAGAACGAACAGTGCGGCTGCATTAAAGAAGGCAAGGATCAGATAGAGCACCGAATGCACCGGGTTTCGCGAAGTCACGACCATGACGCCGGACGCGATCGCAATTGCCGCGAAGACATAGAAGGCCAAGGCCTGGATTATCATGACCGCCCTCCGGAGGCATCCGCCGCCTCAACCATTTTGTTTCTTCGCATATCGTCCAACCGCATCGGTTTCATTCGTTCGTTTAGTTCGGCCGCTCCTTAGCGGTAGGGCGCGTCGCGCTCCAGATTGCCCGCAATCTCGACCTCCCAACGGTCACCGTTCGAGAGCAATTTCGCCTTGTCGTAATACAGCTCTTCGCGGGTCTCGGTCGCAAACTCGAAGTTAGGTCCTTCGACGATCGCATCGACCGGGCATGCCTCCTGGCAAAAACCGCAGTAGATGCACTTCGTCATGTCGATGTCATAGCGTGTGGTGCGGCGGCTACCATCGTCGCGCGGCTCGGCCTCAATGGTAATCGCCTGGGCCGGGCAAATCGCCTCGCAGAGCTTGCAGGCAATGCAGCGCTCTTCACCATTGGGATAACGCCGAAGAGCATGCTCACCGCGAAAACGCGGACTGAGCGGTCCTTTCTCATACGGATAGTTCACCGTCACCTTGGGCTTGAAGAAATACTTCAGCGTCAAGGCCATACCGGTCACCAGCTCAGCGAGCAGCAGGCTCTTGGCGGCGCGGTCGAGAACAGCCATCAGCTCCGTCCTTTCCTCAAGCCTTCGGCAGCAGGTCGAACGTGACCAGCACACCGGCAGTTAGCGCAACCCAGAACAGCGAGAACGGCAGGAATACCTTCCAACCAAGCCGCATGAGCTGGTCATATCGATAGCGCGGGAAGGTCGCCCGCACCCACAAGAAGCAGAACAGAACCAGGGAGATCTTGGCGAAGAACCAGATCGGCCCCGGTATCCAATTAAACGGCGCGATGTCTAGCGGTGGCAGCCACCCGCCTAGGAACAGGATCGAGGTCATGCCGCTCATCAGGATCATGTTCGCGTATTCGCCGAGGAAGAATAAGGCGAAGGCCATCGAGGAGTACTCGACGAAATAGCCGGCTACGATCTCCGACTCGCCTTCCGGCAGGTCGAACGGCGTGCGGTTGGTCTCAGCCAGGGTCGAGACGAAGAAGATCACGAACATCGGCAGCAACGGGATGGCGAACCAGATCGTACGTTGCGCCTCGACGATGGCCGTCAGGTTGAGCGAGCCGACACAAAGCAGAACCGTAATGATGACGAAACCGATCGAAACTTCGTAAGACACCATCTGGGCCGCCGACCTGAGCGCCCCTAGGAACGCGTATTTCGAGTTCGATGCCCAGCCAGCCATAATGACGCCGTAAACGCCAAGCGACGAGATGGCGAAGAGATACAACACGCCGACATTGATGTCTGCCAACACCAGACCTTGATCGAACGGGATTACCGCCCAGGCAATCAGGCTCAAGATGAAGGTCAGCATCGGGGCCATCAGGAAGAGAAGCTTATTGGCCCCCGCCGGCAGAATGGTTTCCTTGGCGAAAAGTTTCAGGCCATCGGCCAAGGGTTGCAGCAATCCGAACGGGCCGACGACATTCGGCCCTTTGCGAAGCTGCATACCGGCAATCACCTTACGCTCAGCGTAGGTCAGATAGGCAACCGCGACCAGCAGAGGCACCACGATCGCCAAGATCTGGACGACGATGATCACCGTCGGCACGACATAGCCCGCGACAAACGGGTGCGCCAAATAGGGGTGGGCTAGCAAGGTTTCCAACATTATCCGGCTCGGCTCCCTTCCCTCACCCTTCGGTGCCTGTGCGTCCGGCCTTCGCATTGACGAAGGTCTCGGTGCACTCGGCCATGGTGGCCGACATGCGGCTGATTGGGTCGGTCATATAGAAATTCTCGATCGGCGAGGCAAACGCGTCACCGCTCATCTCACCTGAAACCCCGAATGCGCCCCACTCGGCGGTTGGCGCCTCATCCAGTTCGGCAAAGCTAGGGTGTGTCGCGATTAACGCAGAGCGCAACTCTCCCAAAGTGTTGTAACCCAGGCCGTGGCCGAGATGGTCGGAAAGTGCCCGCACGATCTTCCAGTCCTCTCGGGCTTCACCCGGCGGGAACACGGCGCGGAAGCCCATCTGGACCCGGCCTTCGGTGTTAACGTAGAGCCCATCTTTCTCGGTATAAGCGGCACCCGGCAGGACTACGTCGGCATGGTGGGCGCCCTGGTCACCGTGATGGCCCTGATAGATGACGAAGGCCTTATCGCCGATACCGGAGGTCGCCACCTCGTCGGTACCAAGCAGATACAGCAGCTCGATCTCGCCTTTGGCGGCGCCTTCCAGAATGCCGGCGGTATCGCGACCGCCATCTCCGGGAACAAACCCCATATCCAGGCCGCCAACACGCGAGGCCGCAGTGTGCAAAACGTTGAAGCCATTCCAGGTTGGCACTTCGTTACCCTCGGCATCGCTAGAGGCCGGTTGGATCATGCCGAATTTCTCGGCGATGGCGCGCGCCGTGGCGAGCACCGCCGCACCATCGGCCCGGGCTAGTGCGCCTTGGCCAACAATGATCATCGGCCGCGCGGCCGCATCCAACACCTTGGCAAAGGCATGGCTGCCGTCGGCAATCTGGCTCAGGGTCTCAGGACCGGCACCAAGCTGGTCGTAGTCATAACTCGCGGATACCGGCGCGCCGACCATGCCGATCGGGAAGTTTCCGGCAAGCCAGCGCTTGCGAATGCGCGCGTTCAGCACCGCCGCTTCCCAACGCGGGTTGGAGCCGACGATCAACAGCGCGTCGGCGTCCTCAATTCCGGCGATGGTGGAATTAAAGAGGTACCCGGCCCGGCACGAGGCATCGAGCTTGGCGCCATCCTGGCGGCAATCGATGCTGGATGCCCCAAGAGCACCCATGAGCTGTTTCAGCGCGAACATTGATTCGGCATCGGCCAAATCGCCGACGATCGCCGCGATCTTCTCGCCGGAGAGGCCCTTGGCCTTGGTGGCGATCGCGGCGAAGGCGTCATCCCAACTCGCGGGAGCCAACTTACCGTCCACGCCGCGTACATAGGGCTTGTCGAGACGCTGGCGCTTCAATCCGTCGCAGGCGAACCGGGTCTTGTCCGAGATCCACTCCTCGTTCACGTCCTCGTTCAGACGCGGCAAAACACGCATCACCTCGCCGCCGCGCGCATCGACCCGAATGTTGGAGCCAACCGCATCCATCACATCGACGCTTTCGGTCTTACGCAACTCCCAGGACCGGGCAGTAAAGGCGTAAGGCTTGGAGGTCAGCGCGCCCACCGGGCACAGGTCGATAACATTGGCCGACAACTCGGAATCCAGCGCGCTTTCGAGGTAGGTCGTGATCTCGACTTCGCCGCCGCGATTGAGAAGTCCCATCTGGTCAACGCCCGCGACCTCAGTCGAGAATCGGACACAGCGCGTGCAATGAATGCACCGGGTCATGATCGTTTCGATCAATGGCCCCATGTTCTTATTAGTCACTGCGCGCTTGTTTTCATCGTACCGACTGGAGTGATGGCCGTAAGCCATCGCCTGGTCCTGCAGATCGCATTCACCGCCCTGATCACAGATCGGGCAATCCAGCGGGTGGTTGATCAGCAGGAACTCCATAACCCCATGGCGCGCCTTCTTGACCATCTCGCTGTCGGTGAAGACTTCCATGTTGTCGCCAGCCGGAAAGGCACAACTGGCCGTCGGCTTCGGTGGTCCGGGCTTAATCTCGACCATGCACATGCGACAGTTGCCGGCAATCGATAGGCGCTCGTGATAGCAGAAGCGCGGGATTTCAAATCCGGCCTCCTCACAAGCCTGCAGCACGGTTGCGCCCGGCTGCACTTCGACTTCGATACCGTTGACCGTGAGTTTGGGCATCAGTTTTCCCCTGCTCCCTTACTCGGCCGCCTGGGCCGAGGGTGCCCCGGCCTGGCGCTCGTTAATGCGACGTTCCATTTCCGGGCGGAAGTGGCGGATCAGACCTTGGATTGGCCAAGCCGCTGCATCCCCCAGAGCACAGATCGTGTGCCCCTCAACTTGCTTGGTCACTTGCTCAAGCGCATCGATCTCAGAGATATCCGCATCGCCGGTGACCATGCGCTGCATGACCCGGTTCATCCAACCGGTTCCCTCGCGGCACGGTGTGCATTGGCCGCAGCTCTCATGCTGATAAAAATGTGCCAACCGGGCAATCGCCTTGACGATATCGGTCGACTTATCCATCACGATGACAGCCGCCGTACCAAGCCCCGAGCGCGCATCGCGAAGCGCATCGAAATCCATCAATACGTCGTCGCAGATCTCTTTCGTGAGCACCGGCACCGATGACCCACCAGGGATCACGGCCAGAAGGTTGTCCCAGCCTCCCGTCACACCGCCGGCATGCCGTTCGATCAGCTCTTTCAGCGGGATGCCCATCTCTTCTTCAACGTTGCACGGGTTGTTGACGTGCCCAGAGATGCAGAACAGCTTGGTTCCCTGGTTCTTGTCACGCCCGAATGACGCAAACCATTCCGGACCGCGTCGCATGATTTCACCGACGACCGCGATGCTTTCGACATTGTTGACCGTGGTCGGGCGGCCGTACAGGCCGCAGCCCGCAGGAAACGGTGGCTTCAAGCGAGGCTGGCCCTTCTTGCCCTCCAGGCTCTCAAGCAAAGCCGTCTCTTCGCCGCAGATATAAGCGCCAGCGCCACGATGCAGGATAACGTCGAAATCATACCCGGAGCCGCTGGCATTCTTGCCGATCAGGCCGGCTTCGTAGGCTTGATCGATCGCCGCCTGCAGATGGCGCGCCTCGTTGTAGAATTCACCGCGTATATATATGTATGCCGCCGTCGCACGCATCGCGTACCCGGCAATCAGACAGCCCTCGACCAGTTTGTGCGGATCGTGGCGGATGATCTCGCGATCCTTACAGGTTCCAGGCTCCGATTCGTCGGCGTTGACCACAAGGTAGACCGGCTGATCGCCAGGCTCTTTCGGCATGAACGACCATTTAAGGCCCGTTGGGAACCCTGCCCCACCACGGCCGCGCAAGCCTGAAGCCTTGACCGCGTCGACAATGTCCTCTGGCGTTTTAGAAAGAATGTCCTTCGTGGTGCTCCAGTCGCCGCGTTTGCGCGCGCCCTCGAGCCCCCAATCCTGCCAACCGTAGAGGTTGGTGAAGATGCGATCCTCGTCCTTCAGCATCAGTCTTCTCCAGCCGCCGGTCGCATCTGCGCCAGGGTTGTTGCCCCGGCACTGCTCTCGGATTTGTTTCGCCCGGCCAATGAGCCGACCGGGGGTGCCTCACCACGCTTCAGCGCGTCCAGCAACTCCGCCGTCTTCTCGTAGTCCAGGTCCTCGTAGAAATCATCGTTCACCTGCAGGATCGGCGCATTGACGCAGGCCCCGAGGCATTCGACCTCAAGCAGCGTGAACATCCCGTCATCGGTCGTCTCGTAGTGACCGTGCAGGCCGAGTTTGTCGTGCACGCATTTCATCACCTGGTCCGAGCCACGCAGCCAGCAAGGCGTCGTGGTGCAGGCCTGCAGGAAATATTTCCCGACCGGCGCCAGGTTGAACATCGTATAGAAGGTTGCGACTTCCATGACCCTGATCTTGGCCATATCTAAGCGCTCGGCGATCGCCTCCATGGCCTTAACCGGTATCCAGTTATCGTTTTGGCGCTGTGCCAGATCGAGCAATGGGATAACAGCACTGGCCTGCTTGCCGTCGGGATACTTGGCGATGATGGCCTTGATCGTCTCTTCGTTCTCCGCCGAAAACGCGAAGCTGTCCGGTTGATCCTTGGCAAATTCGCGGGCGCTCATCGATCAATCTCCCCGAAGACGATGTCAAGCGAGCCAATCAGCGCGGTCATATCGGCCAGCATGTGCCCCTTCGATAGAAAATCCATTGAGGACATAAAGGCAAAGCCAGGCGAGCGGATCTTGCATCTGTATGGCTTGTTGGTGCCGTCGGAGACGAGATAGACACCAAACTCGCCTTTTGGCGCCTCAACGGCCGTGTAAGTTTCGCCCGCCGGCACGTGATAGCCCTCGGTGTAGAGCTTGAAGTGGTGGATCAAAGCCTCCATCGACCGCTTCATTTCAGCCCGCGGTGGCGGTGAGACCTTGCGGTCTTCCGTCTTCACCGGGCCGTCCGGCATGTTTTCCAGGCACTGCTTCATGATGCGCAAGCTCTGGCGCATTTCTTCGATCCGCACCAAGTAGCGTGCATAGCAGTCACCGGTCTTACCGATCACCACGTCGAAATCCATATCGCCATAGGCATCGTACGGTTGCGACTTACGCAAATCCCAAGGCAAGCCCGAGGCCCGAAGGCACGGCCCGCTGAAACCCCAATCAAGCGCTTCTTCGGCACTAACTTTGCCGATATCGACGGTGCGCTGCTTGAAAATCCGGTTCTCTGTAAGCAGCGTTTCCATATCGTCGATGAACGTCGGGTATTCATCGACCCACGTGGCGATATCGTCGAGCAGGCCGTCGGGCAGGTCTTGCGCAACGCCGCCTGGACGGAAATAAGCCGCATGCAGGCGCGCACCGGACGCCCGCTCGTAGAACTCCATGAGGTACTCGCGCTCCTCAAATCCCCAGAGCAACGGCGTCATGGCGCCAACATCTATGGCATAGGTCGTCAGATTCAGAATGTGGTTCAGGATCCGAGAGATCTCGGAAAACAGCACACGAATATACTGCCCCCGCGTCGGCACTTCTATTCCCAGCAGCTTTTCCACCGCCAAGGCGTAAGTGTGCTCCTGCGACATCGGCGCCACATAATCCAACCGATCAAAATACGGGACCGCCTGAAGATAGGTTTTGTGCTCGATCAACTTCTCGGTGCCACGATGCAGCAGACCGACATGCGGGTCGGCCCGCTCTATGACCTCGCCGTCGAGTTCCAGCACCAGACGCAGCACACCGTGGGCAGCTGGGTGCTGTGGCCCGAAATTCAGTGTTAGCGGCTTGATTTGGGTCTCGGCCATTAGCCAGCTCCCCCTTCGCTCGCGTCCTCTTCCGCGACCTTCTCATCGCCGGGCAGGATATGCGGCGCACCTTCCCACGGGCTCAGGAAGTCGAAATCGCGGAAGTCCTGAACCAGTTTGACCGGCTCATAGACAACCCGTTTTTCCACGTCGTCGTAGCGTACTTCGACATGCCCGGTCAGCGGGAAATCCTTACGCAATGGATGTCCCTCGAACCCGTAATCCGTCAGCAATCGACGCAAATCAGGATGATCGGAGAAGAAAATCCCGTACATATCCCAGGCCTCGCGCTCAAACCACAAGGCCGAGGAGAACACACCGACACATGATGGAACTGGCGTGTCTTCGTCGGTCGAAACTTTCACACGAATACGGAGATTCTGTTTTACGCTCAATAGGTTATAGACGACCTCAAATCGCGGATCGCGTTCCGGGTAGTCCACACCACAGACATCCATCAACGCTTTGAACAGACACTGCGTATCGTCACGCAGGAACGTCAGAACCTTGATCAGCGTCTGAGGGCGTGCCCACAGAACCAATTCGCCGTTGGAGATGCCACAGTCGGTTAGATCGGCTTCAAGCTGAGTGGCAAGATACTCAGCTAAATCACCCAGTGCCGGATTGGTTTCTGTAATCGCCATATCGTCTTGGCTCTCTCTTCCTAGCGCGCAATCGAGGTCGTGCGCCGGATCTTCTTCTGCAGTTGTATCAGGCCATACAAGAGAGCCTCGGCCGTCGGCGGACAGCCGGGGACATAGACATCAACCGGCACAATTCGGTCACAGCCTCGAACGACTGAATAGGAGTAGTGATAATAGCCGCCACCATTAGCGCAGGACCCCATGGATAGAACCCAACGCGGCTCGGCCATCTGGTCGTAGACCTTGCGCAAGGCGGGGGCCATCTTATTGGTCAACGTTCCGGCAACGATCATCACGTCCGATTGGCGCGGGCTCGGCCGGAAAACCATGCCGAATCGGTCAAGGTCATACCGGCTGGCTGCTGAATGCATCATCTCAATTGCACAGCATGCCAAGCCAAAGGTCATCGGCCAGAGTGACCCGCCTCGGGCCCAGGCAACCAGCTTGTCGGCTTGCGCCACTACAAATCCGCGCTCGCCCAATTCCTCTCCGACCGCACGCAGGATCGCATCCTGATCGGCGCCCGGCGGGATTGGTCTATGGGTCAAATCATTCATGACACTTACTCCCACTCAAGGGCGCCTTTGCGCCACTCGTAGACGAAACCGATGGTTAGCACTCCAAGAAATACCATCATCGACCAGAAGCCAAAAATTCCAATGTTTCCAAGGGATACAGCCCAGGGAAACAAGAAGGCGACTTCGAGATCAAAGATGATGAACAGGATTGCGACAAGGTAAAACCGAACGTCGAACTGACCGCGCGAATCATTGAAAGCCTCGAAGCCACACTCGTAGGCCGAGACTTTTTCCGAATCGGGTTTTTGCGGCACGATGATCATCGAGGCCGCAACCATCACCGCCGATAATCCAACGGCGATAACCAGAAAAATCAGGATCGGTAGGTATTCCGCTAGAAGGTCCGTCATGCCCAGACAGCTCCATGACAGGGGCGATCCCCAAATCGGGGGTCCGAAATGGTGCCCAACTATAGTGCGCCCCGATGCCCAAGGGAACCCCACGTTGGTGCTTCAGCGTGGCAAAAACGTAATATAGGTCAATGCCATCACCGGATTGCGGTCGACGGAGCAAGTCAATGCGCAACTTCGCGTCGAGGATTCTGGAATTTGATGAGGAGTGGCGGGAGTGACGGGACTCGAACCCGCGGCCTCTGGCGTGACAGGCCAGCGCTCTAACCAACTGAGCTACACCCCCGTAACCGATGCGTTCAACCTAAGTTCGATCGCCGTACGGAGCGTTCATGTACTGCCTCCCCCATGGGCTGTCAAGCCGACCCGGCCGAATTGTGGGGCTTATCGGGGGGACATCGCGAAACCGTCGATTTACCGGATATCTTTGGTCTTCTCGCGTTCCGCGCTATGATCCGAATTCAGGCCTTGTCGTAGCTGGGGACACCGTATTCGGCATGATCAACAATGGTGATTACCGTCGGCTTCTGAAGCTGATGGAAATGTTTTCGAGCCCGAACGATCACGAGGCTTTGGCGGCGATGAATGCCGCCAGTAAAATACTGAGTGGGGTTGGTCTGACTTGGTCAGAAATCGTTCTGCCGAGGCAACTCTTGCCAACCCGGGCAGATCCGACTGAAGCGCTCGCCGTTGACGTAGAACAAGAGGAACGGGTCAACCCGCCGCTTGGCGAGGCCACTGTGGAACAAATGGTGAGAGCCGTTCTTGAATCGAGCAACGTCGATCCAAATTACAAACGCGACGTCTACGACTACGCCCGCATAATCAAGACCGGCCACCTGTCAGCGAAACAACGCGCCGACTTGCAGGCAATGTATAATTACGGGGTGCTTCAAGGGCGCAAGCTCTAAGCCCTAGCCAACCGACCCCTAGCCAACCG
>JABIRP010000097.1 GCA_018699735.1 Rhodospirillaceae bacterium
CAAGGAAGATCTGATCGTTCTGGTGGCCGAGGGGACGCTGACCGTCGATTATGGCGACCGACAGGAAACGTTCACCGCCGGCGATATGTGCCAAGTCGCGCCCGGCGTCGAGCATACCGACGCTGCCGGGGCCGAAGGCGCCAGTTTCATTCTCGCCTGGAGGGCGCCAATGGTCGGAATGTGATCACGGCCGTTTCGGTCGGGTGATCATGGCGCTTTGTGAGGGCGGTATCGCGGAAGGTACGGGATTTGGTGTCAGGGCTCATGATGGTGAGGCTATACGATTCGCGAGCGCACGCTGATCGGCTTTACAATTGTAGGTTTTGATTGCTGCCTCTTTCGACGGAAGCTCAATAGCCTCGGTTCGCAAATGCTTACCAAATTCTCTTACAGCAGAACTTCTATTGACGACCACGAATTTTCCATCTGCCGCCTAGGCGGCCGGATTACCTATCACCCTATAGGTTTCGTACTTTGTCGATTCTGGTGAATTTTGTTGGAGGTGATCACCCGGTATCCTATTGGAATTGCCGGATTTTTCTCGATGGAGCTTGGCTGACGCACCTTATCGTAAAAGTACAATTGGCACGCGCAGGATGATCGTCTGGATTTGATTGTAAGGTTCTCAATCTAAATGTTAAACGGAGAAACAATGTTAATTAGATTTTATGGTAAAGTTTTACGTTTATAATTGTAGAAAATCTGGTTGCAAAGTTAATTTGAATTTAAACAATGGGCCTGGGAGTGGGGGCTTAAGCGCTCTTGAAAAATTAATGGCCGCGTTCGCGGTCGCAATGAATCTTTAAGGAGCGCAAATATGGCTAAAGGTGGTGTCGGTACGACAACTTCATTCGAAAGTTTGGTCACGAGTAATAAAAATGTAGCCGTTAATCCGCAGCTAGAATCGAAAGCGGATGCATACTCTACAGCCATTTTGGATGGGTATGTCCCCTCTGAAGCTATGATTCAAGACATTCTTGTGCTGGAAGGCGTCAGTGCGTACACCGCGTCCAGCCTTCAGGTTCTTATGGAGACGCTTTTCGAGACCGGCCTTTTGAACCCAGCGCCTGTGATCGACGGTGGTGATGTGACCGGTGCCGTTATCGAGGACGACGTCACGCAGGCAACTGGTTCGCTCAGCGCCAGTGATGCCAACCCAAACGATGTCTTATCGTGGAGCGTTGAGGGTGACGGCCAAGGTGCATACGGGGCTCTGTCGATCGATTCAGGCGGAAATTGGACCTATACGCTTGATAATGAGGCGGCGGAGGTTCAAGCACTCAATTCAGGCGACAGCCTCACAGATGAATTCACGGTCAATGTTGATGACGGTAACGGCGGGATCGCAACAGAAACCATCAGTATTGATATTGGTGGTACAGATGATGTGAATGCGTTTGTGGGAACGGAGGTCGTGTTTTCACTTGGCCAGAACGGTCTTTCCTATCACCCAGGTATTTTCTACGACACTGGTATTATCGGAGACGGCGTGGAGGCGACTTTCCCCGCTGGCTATTTGTCTGCGGATATTGATGCCTCTGGGACTGCCGGAAGCATCAGTGTTGACGTATTAATCAATCAGTCAGTCGGATTTGGTGGCGACCCGGAGCTTCACTTCCAGTTCGATGAAAGTACGCCTGCGATTGTTTCGGCTGATATTACGCTCGCGAACTTCGCTCAGCATGAAACTGTTTCCCTTGAGGTCGTTATTGTAGACGATCATCATCTATACGTTGATCTCTCACCAGACAGTGGTTTCGGTATGAGTTTGGGTGATCAACTCAGCTTCGATATTTGGCTCGCGTAGTCGGGCTCTGTTTTCTTGAAAAAACAAAGTTAAACTGCAGAAGCTCCGATGCCTGATTTGATCAAGCGGGACGCTCCGAGGAGCGTCTCGTTGCTTTGAACTATGGTACTCTGAGTTTGCAGGAAAATGCCGGTGCTAATCTTGTCCTCCCCGGTCAGGACTGTACCGGCCAGTCTTCAGCGATCTGCTGCGCCGCCCCACGGATCAAGGATTAGGACACCACCTAAAGCGCCCTTGGCGGCACGCTCGGAGATGGGAAACACCGCTCCGTGAACAGCAGGCCTCGGCCATCGTTTCCAATTCGGCAAATCCACAAACATTCCGGAATTTATTTCAGCCCATGCGTAGAATATGCTGGGCCTATGAAGGTCTTGTACCGTCTTTGGAAAGGCGAGCTGGCGCTCCAAACCGTATTTTGGAATTGGGCAGTCCTTGGCGGCCTTCTCATCAATGTCGCATCCAGTCTGCTCTTTCTCACCCTGATCACAGCGGACCAAACTACATTGGCGTTCATTTTCGGGTACGGTTTCTCTGTGCCGTACAATGTCTTTGTCTCAATAGGCGTATGGCGCTCGGCCGGGCGGTTTCCCGGTGACCGCCGATGGGCAGACATGGCGCGGATCGCAACGGTTGTTGGTATGGTCTTGCTCAGTGTCACTTGACCGGCGAAGCTCCAGGCGCTCGCCTACGGCGTTGCATTGAGGCTGCTACAAGATTGCGATGTTGTGCTTCCGTCGATCGCCGAGGACAGCGAAAAATTGCGCCGTCGTCCCCAAGGTCATCATCGCCACGGTGATACCTTGGCGCGGATCGGCAAGGGATTGCCATCATGGCAACACCTTGGGCCGCAAAGGGGTGTTCATCATGACCATACCCTCGGTCACGGTCGCAAGGGATAACCATGACGGTCACCCCTTTGGCAAATTCCATACCGTGTGGATTATGGCGCCTTGTGAGCCTCTTAACCTTTCTCATAGCCTATGTTGTATTCAATAACGGGAATGTGACCGCTGATGGTATAACAACTGAAATATGCTGGGCGAAAGACCGTACAGTTGAACGTAGAACAGGGGGAGCATTTCGTGAGACACAGAATTCACATAGGCGCGTTCGTTGGGATTTTTCTTTCACTCGCGATCATGCTGCCTAGCGCGTCCCATGCCGGCACAGACGGACTAATTATCAAGACAAGCGATTTTGATGTCATCAAGACATTGGATCGACTTGGGATTGCTCTTGAAAGGGCCGGCATTACTATTTTTGCTCGGATCGATCATGCCAAGGGCGCAAAAAAGGTTGGCATGGAACTGCCACCCACCGCCTTGATCATTTTTGGGACGCCAAAAATCGGAACCCCACTCATGACCTCGAACCGAATGATTGGTCTGGACCTCCCATTGAAAGCATTGGCATGGCAAGCTGAGGACGGCTCTGTAAAACTCGGATATACCGATCCTGCATGGTTAGCAAAGCGCTACGGCATCACGGATCGCGACAAAGTATTCAAGAAAATGGCCGGCGCGCTCGGCAAGTTCACAGAAATGGCTATCAAACGCGGCGGTCTCCCAAAACAGTAGACGAGCGCACACCTGAGCCGATCCGCGTTGCAAGCCTTTGGTCTGCGTTCCACCGATAATCTGACATTGTGCCCATCAATATCGGCCGAATTTTGATATTCGGTATTTCAGAGTAACTGGATTGCAGAACATCACCCAAAATTACACCGACGGGAAAAGCGTTATCGAAGATTCAACTTGTACACGCCCGAGGTTGGGGCCCTGTCATGGGTCACCAGGCCACGCACCATGCCGGGTGTGTTAAAGACCATCGCGACATTGCCTTTGGCGTCCACGGCGATCACTCCGCCGCGGCCGCCGGCGCTGGTTAGCTTGTCGTGGATCGCCGCATGGGCTGCCTCGTCGAGTGATTTGCCGCCATGCTCCATCCGCGCCGCGATATCATGTGCGATCACATGGATCATGAAGTACTCGCCATGGCCGGTCGCCGAGACTGCCGCGGTCTTGTTGTCGGCATAGGTACCGGCGCCGATAATCGGGGAGTCCCCGACACGGCCCGGCACCTTCGAGCCGAAACCGCCGGTCGAGGTGCCAGCCGCCAGATTGCCGCAGCGGTCGAGGGCCACAGCGCCGACGGTGCCATGCTTCTCGTGACCGGGGATCTCCTGGAATTTTCGCAGCGCTGTGGTCAGCCGGTGCCCGTTGGCTAGGCTGTATACCAGGTCGAGGTCGCCGGCCTTGCCTGGCCGGACCCTCAGCTTCAGTTGGCCCTTCCCGGGGGTCTCGACGTCGATCAGCATGGCGCCAAACTCGAACCGTGCATCGTATCGCTCCGAGTGCCCGGTTCGGATGTCGGCGCCCGGATCGAAGCCGTGGCCGAACAGGACACGGGCCCGGTCAGCCTCGACCTCCTCGACAACCAGGAGGATCGGCAGCGCGCCCGCCAGTACACCGCCCCAGATCCCGGAATAGCCAGCAAGTTCCGGTGCCACGCCGGGGCCTGGCGCGATGATCTTTACGTCTTCCGGTACCGGCACGTCGTAGAACGTCAGGCCTGACAGGCGGAAATAGCTGGGGTTGACGATATCGCCGCCGCGGGACCCGACATAGGCCTCGGCGTCGGGCCCGATCCGCATGACCTGAGGTGAGCGCTCCATTACCAGCCGGGCCGCGCTGATCGGGTTCTTCACCCGTTTGACCGAGGCGACTGCGCCGGCATTCATCCGCTGACCATCCATGATCGAGGCGTCTAGCTCGACCACGCCGGCCTTGTTCGCTAGCGCCCCCCGGCCGGCATTGAACAGCCCGGAATCCTCCATCGCACGGATCGCCCGGTGAACAATATCGACGCTGGTAGCACCCGCTTTCAACGCCGGTCTGGCCTCTTTGAGCAGGCGCTGAATGAAGGCGATGCCGTCGATATATGTGCTTGGGGAGTGCGCCGTGCCGCCATGCAACACGAGCGAGAAAACCTCGCCAGCAGAACACCGGGCCGGCCGGAGATTGTCACCAAGCAGGGATTGTCCACTGGCAATAGCGGGCATGCCCAGGACCTGAACCAGGATCAACGCTCCATAAACCGGCAGCCATTGTTCGAACCGGGTTCCCGCCATTTCAGGTCTCCTTCCACCCACGTCAACGTCCGCGCCTCGACCTCAAACATCTCCGGTCGGGACATCCCAACTCTGCTGTCGGGCTTGCGCGTTTCGGGTTTGCCGACCTTCCGGTCTGGCCCACGATCGACTATCATTCATCCGAGAATTCATAACATGGTCGGGAGATGACGAGAATGGCGGCGGGAATGACCGAAGAAGAGTTGGCGACCCGGCACATCTGGGTGCCGAAGGTTCGGAGCGCGATCAAAGATCGGGCACTCTGGATGCTATATCTCTATCGCAGCTTCTCCGAGATCCTGCCGGCTGACGAGGTCGCGGTCCGTATGCGCACCGCCATCCGCCAATTCGGTCATCGTAAGGGGCGAACAGATGTCGCTGATTTCGGCCCCGATCAGTGGGCCGACAATCACAAGAACAAAGGCTCGGCCGATGTCTTTGCCTCAGGCCAGGTACGTGAGGCGGGCCACTACGAGCAGCAGATGACGGTTTGTCCGCTGGTCGATCTTTGGCGAGAAGAAGGGTGTACGCCGGAGGAGGTCCGCCTGCTTTGCGATATCGCCATGGAGGGAGACCGTGGTCGGGCCGAGTATCACGGGCTGGAAATGACACTGCCAGCGACCTTGGCCGACGGCTCCCCGCACTGCCGTCTGATCGTTGCGAAACGTACCGAACAAGGTGATGACTGAGGGGCGTCCCTTGTCACGCATACCCAACATCTATCTCTGCGGATTGATCGGTACCGGCAAGACAACCATCGGCCGCGCCCTTGCCGAGTACCTCGGCCGCCCGTTCCATGATCTGGACGAGGTTATCACGGCGGAGGCCGGGGCTGATCTGCACGCGCTTGTCGCCGCCGAGACTTGGCTTGGGTTTCGCGCTCGCGAGTACGAAACGGTCAAACGGTTCGCTGCTATGCCGGGTGTGGTTATTGGTCTTGGCGGCGGCACGGTGCGCTATGCGTGGAACCGAGATGCGATAAAGGGAACCGGTACAATTGTGCTGTTGACCGCCGATATAGACGTTCTGGCTGAGCGTGCCAGCATCGCCGAGCGCCCCAGAGTCAACCAGGATACCTCGCAGGCGGATGACTTGAAACGGATCTGGGAGGAAAACAAAGACACCTACCTTGCCGCGGCCGATCACGTCTATTCGACCGATGCCGGCAAGACCGTTACGCAAGAGGTCGAGGAAATCGCCCAGCTTGTCGGCGGTCCGGAATAAGTCCGAATCTCAGACGACGCGACTGGCGCTGGGGCTGCGTATGTGCCGCGCCGTGAAACCGGAGGAGACCCGGACCGCGTGGTCGAGTTGCGGTATCGACATTTGGGTACGGTAGACGACTTCACCTGTGCCGGTTGCTTATCATCTATTCGCATCTTGGCATCTATTCGCATCCTGGCATCTATTCGCATCCTGGCAACCGATCGCCCCGGCGCCATCGCTCGGGCCGGATGAATTCACCCGCCCATATACCACGTGCCTCAGCCTTGGCTTCGGCCTCGGCCGCGATGTAGCTGCTGGCAAGTTCCGGTACCTGGCTAAGGTGCCGCCGGTAAATCACGGCCCAGCCTCGGGAAAGCATGGCTTTGCCAATGTCCACCTGCCCCGCGAAGCAAACCGCAATAACTCGGCCAGAGATCATGGTTCCGGTTCGCTCGCAGCGGATGGTACGAGCCTTGCCGGTGAGGGTCTTCAACGCCACTTGCGCACGCTTGCCGCACGGGTCGCATCGACCTGCTCTTGTTTGACATGTCTGATAAAGCTCGGGCGCGTCAATGCCGAACAGACGGAATGGCAAGGAGACGCTATCTCCGTCGACGATGTATGGAATGCCGGTTGCCGGATCGGCACGCGCAGGTGTGGCGATCCATAGGGCGATGAAGAGGGCGAGGAACGGCTTCATCTTACCGGCGCCAAATCTTTCTCGGTAAGAGGCACTCCCATTGCCTCGGCAACGTACCGAATCACAGCAGCCAACATACGGTCGAACCGATGCTCCTGGCAGTCGGTCGGAACCAGCACTAGGTGTTCCGCCTCCGCGAGCCTGACTTCCCGAGGTCAACTCAGAGGCCGAAATGTCGGTTGTGAATATCCGTAGGCGGGAACCGCGTTTTTCACCCTCATGCTCCGGAAAGACGGATCCAACGGACATAGTGGCCTCCATGATCGCGGTCGGTATCGTCGTCCCGATCGTCGGCTATCGTCAACCCTTCCGCAGCCTGACCCCAAGCATCACCACCATGCATGCCCGTGTCTAGGAGCACCTCAATGGTTACCTCTTCACGGTGCGGATTGTCCGGCTGGTGTGCTCTCAATGCCTCGTTCTCGGCCGTGTGCGCCGGGGGATCTCGATACACTCGGCGATAAGGCATCACGGTGATGCTGGAGGCGTGGGATTGGGTGTAGGGTGCCCACTATAATTCAGAGGAAGATGCCGATAGGCTGACCCGCGCCTTTGAAGATGTCATCTACTAACCAACGATAAGAAACTATCGACGATTTGATCAACAAGGAGGAAATAAAATGAAAAAATCACTGACCCTCATGATGGTTGGCTTGGCCACCTTCGCCTTGAACGTCAGCGGCCCGGCGAAAGCTGAGACCCTGCGTGTTGGAATGGAATGCACTTATGCCCCATTTAATTTCAAAAACGCCAACGGCGAGCTCGACGGATATGACGTCGACGTGGCAAAGGGCGTTGCCAAGATCATTGGCGCTGACCTCGATTTCGTGTGTCAGAAATGGGACGGCATGATTCCGGCTCTGCTGGCCAACAAGTTCGATCTGATTGCCGCGTCCATGTCGATCACCGAGAAGCGCATGAAGAAGATCGACTTCTCCGCACCGTATCGAATTTCGGTCGGTCGTTTGGTTGGCAGCAACAAAATGACGACGATGCTCTTTGATGATGCCGGCAAGCCGATTGCGGCGAACTTCAAAGGCCTACGCATCGGTACCGGCCGCGCGACCACATATTCCCATTGGTTCGAGGCCGAAATTCCGAGCGCTGAAGTAGTGTTGTACGATTCTTCAGAGGCCATGTATCTCGATCTTGAAAATGGTCGCGTCGATATGATCATGACCAATCCCATGAAGGCATTCCTGAAGTTCCTCAGTAAGCCGAATGGCAAGGGTTTCAAGTTCGTCAGCCCACAAGTCGATGAGAAGAAGTACTTCGGTATCGGTGTCGGCATCGGCATGCGAAAAGGTAACGATGCGCTGAAGGCGAAAATCGACAAGGCCGTTATTTCTTTGTCGAAGGACGGCTCGCTTGAGAAGTACGCGCGCAAGTACTTCCCGTTCGCGATCCATAACGAGAAGTGGACGCAATAACGCTCTGTTGAGCTCGACACGGCGGGATTTCAGATAGGGATCCCGCCGTGCATTCTCTCATCATCCGATACAGGGCATTGGCGAGGTAACGCGCATGGAAGCAACAATCGGATGGTGGGACGACTTCTTCTGGGCCGGAGTCGAGGTCGTTCAGGTCTTCTTCGTTGCTTTGGCCGGCACTGTTGCTTTCGGGTTGATGGGTGCAGCGGCGAAGTTGTCAAACAGTCGCATCGCCCAAAAAATCGCCAATGCCTATACAATCGTTTTTCGCGGTACGCCCGAAATCCTGATCCTATTGCTGATCTATTTCGGCTCGGCGATCACCTTGACCGCCATCGTCAATATTTTTGACCCTACTGTTAAATTCGTAGATATTCCGCCGTTTTGGGCTGGGTCATTCGGGATTTCACTGATCGTCGGCGGTTACGCGACCGAGACATTCCGCGGCGCCTTTCTTGGTGTTGACCCGGGCCAGATCGAGGCGGCACGCGCGCTCGGTATATCCACTGTCAAAACCTTCTTCTATGTCCGTGTCCCAGCCATGTGGCGTTTGGCGTTGCCGCCGTTCGGCAATCACATGCTATCGGTGATCAAGGACACAGCCCTCATTTCTGTGATCGGGTTGAACGAACTTCTTTTTGTTGCCGAGCAAGGCATGGCTGCGACTGCCGAGCCTTTTCCGTTCTTTATTGCCGTGGGCGCCATTTATTTGGGCTTCTCAACGATCATCACCCTGACGACGATGGCCCTTGAGAAGCACGCCAACAAGCATTTGGAGCGTGTGCGATGATTATCGATTTTCCGCTCATTTTTGAAAGCATTCCCAAAATGCTCATGGGCATTGGGGTGACGTTCCAGGTGTTGTTGCTGTCCCTGGTTTTGGGGACAGCCTTGGCGATTGTCTTGCTACTCTTGCGGATCAGCGGCAAGTGGTTCCTGGCATGGCCGTCGATGGTTTACATCTACATATTCCGTGGCACGCCGATCCTGGTGCAGATTTTTATCATCTATCACGGCCTGCCGGGCCTGGACTTTGTACGCGAAAGCATCTTCTGGCCGGTCTTTCGCGATCCGTTCGGATGCGCCATTGTTGCCCTGACTTTGAACAATGGTGCCTATATCTCGGAAATTCTGCGCGGCGGCGTGCTCGGTGTGGAACGCGGGTTGTTGGAGGCGGGCTCGGCTCTTGGATTATCTCTGCGCCAACGTTTCCTCTATATCACCACACCGATTGCCATCCGCTTGGCGACACCCGCTTACAGCAATGACGTGATAAGCTTGATGAAGTCGACGGCGCTGGTCAGCACGATCACTGTCGTCGACATGACTGGAATAGCCCGCACCATCGTGGCCGAGACCTACGCGCCCTATGAAATCTTCATTTCCGTCGCGATTGTGTATCTGATCATCACCTGGTTTATCCAAAAAGCCTTTGGTGCCTTAGAGCGGCGCATGAGCCGACATGTGAGACAGGAGACCGCGACATGAGCGATGCAGGCCAACAACCGATTATCCAGTTGCAGGGCGTTAGCAAGTTCTTCGGGTCATTCCAGGCGCTGAAAGACATCAACCTGGAAGTCAACAAAGGCGAGAAGATCGTCGTCTGTGGGCCGTCAGGTTCTGGCAAGTCGACCATGATCCGCTGCATCAACCGCCTGGAAAAGCATGACAGCGGCCATATCATCGTTGCCGGACACGAGCTGACCGATGACATCAAGGACATTGATGCCGTCCGTTCAGAGGTCGGCATGGTGTTTCAAAATTTCAATCTGTTCCCGCATATGACGGTCGTGAAAAACCTCATGCTGGCGCCGCGTCTCGTTCGCAAGGCGGACAAGGCGGAAGCCCATGCAACGGCGGTGCGGCTGTTGGAGCGGGTCCGCATCCCCGAGCAAGCTGACAAGTATCCGTCACAGTTGTCTGGTGGTCAGCAGCAGCGCGTGGCGATCGCGCGGGCGCTGTGTATGAACCCGGAGATCATGTTGTTTGACGAGCCGACCTCCGCACTCGATCCGGAAATGATCAATGAGGTACTCGATGTCATGGTCGATCTCGCCCATGACGGCATGACCATGATTTGCGTCACCCATGAAATGGGGTTCGCCCGCTCGGTTGCGGACAAGGTGGTGTTCATGGATATGGGCGAAATTGTAGAGATGAACGCGCCGGTGGAATTCTTCGATCACCCGAAGAGTGACCGCACAAAATATTTCTTGAGCCAGATTATCCACCATTAGACCTCGGTAACGATATTGCTGAGGTCGATGCCGATGCGAACATCAATGCGCCCGCCATAGACTGACATCTGCTCGCATGGGACAAATTAGAGGGCTGTGTATTGGAGGTTTTGTGGCTCACCGTAGCGACCAAACGGAACGAAAATGAGACGGAAATCGACGACAATGACCCGCCCGGATGAGAAGATTGCCTGCGGTTGGGGGGTCTAAAATATTGCTGGGATATTGCAGGCCGTGCCTTCGGTTATTGGTCTGAGATGCGGGTTAATCGTTTGACCAAACGGCATATATCGGTGCAAATTACGACTGGCGTGATGATGGTGGAAATGGATGATTGGATAGAGCCTGTGTCGCAGGGCTAACG
>JABIRP010000098.1 GCA_018699735.1 Rhodospirillaceae bacterium
CTGATAACGAGCAGTTGGACTGGGACCTCTCCGACGTAACACTGAAGAACATCGACGGCATCGAGGGCGGCAAGAAGTCCGACCAGATCACCGGCACCAGGGGCCGAGATGACATCGACGGAAACGCCGGCAACGATACGCTTGATGGAGGCGACGGTCACGACACCCTGAGCGGCGATGCCGGCAACGATGACCTTAAAGGCGGTGCGGGTCGGGATAATCTCGATGGCGGGTCGGGCAACGATAAGCTCGACGGCGGCACCGGCCATGACACACTCAGCGGTGGAAGTGGAGACGACGCCATCCAAGGCGGAGGCGGCCGGGATCGTCTGGACGGCGGCAAGGGCGAAGACACCCTGGACGGTGGCGCAGACAGCGACGTCTATATCGCGCGTCACGGCGACCAGGACATCTATCAGGATAGCGGCAAGGGCGGTAAGGACACCATCAAAGCCGAGGATCGCGGTGGCAAGGATGTCGATATTGAACTGCAAAAAGACTTCGGCACCTCCGAGGTTGATCACGGCATCGAGGTCATCGACGGCAACAAGGCCAACAAGGATGCCGAGGTCGAGTTGCGCGGCGACAGCGCCAATGAACAACTGGACTGGGATCTCTCCGGCGTAACCCTGAAGAACATCGACGGCATCGAGGGTGGCAAGAAGTCCGATCAAATCACCGGCACCAAGGGCCGAGATGACATCGACGGAAACGCCGGCGATGACATTCTCAGCGGCGGCGGCGGACACGATACGATCGAGGGCGGTGCTGGTAGTGATCAGATCTTTGGAAACGCTGGCAACGACGTAATCATCGCCGACAAATCCGACAGCTTTATTGATGGCGGAGATGGCTACGACGTCGTCTACGTCAAAAGCATGGCGGACGCAGATAAGATCGACATGGTCAACGTCGAAAAAGTCGGCTTGATATCTGATTACGAGGCAGCGCAGGAAAAAGCGGCAGAGAAAGCCGCAGCCAAGGCCAAAGCCAAGGAGCAGGCCAGCGAGGAGAAAGCGGAGGCCGAGGACGAGCTTCAGGAAAAAGGACAAAAATTAAAAAAGGCATATGACGAGGCCAAAGAAGACGGCTCTCCGGAAAAAAAATCCGCACTCGCCGATGCCAAGGTCGAAACAGAAGCCGCTCTTAAGAATGCAAAAGAGAAAGAAGAGGCCGAAACCGAAGCCGAAAAAGAGGCCGAGCAGGCACGAATTGAAGAAGAAGAAGCCGTCGAAAAACTGCGTGAGCAACGGGCCGAGGAGGCCAAGCGCCTAGAAGCGGAAGAAGCCGAACGCCAGGAAGCTGAGGAGGCCGAGCGCCTGAAGGCTGAGGAAGCCAAGCGCCTGGAGACTGAAGAAGCCGAACGTCAGGAGGCCGAGGAAGCCAAGCGCCTGGAGACTGAAGAAGCCGAACGTCAGGAGGCCGAGGAAGCCAAGCGCCTGGAGGCCGAAGAAGCCGAACGTCAGGAGGCCGAAGAAGCCAAGCGCCTGGAGGCCGAAGAAGCCGAACGTCAGGAGGCCGAAGAAGCCAAACGTCTGGAGGCCGAAGAAGCCGAGCGTCAAGAAGCCGAGCGTCAGGAGGCCGAGGAGGCCAAGCGCCTGGAGGCCGAGGAAGCCGAGCGGGCTGAACTCGAGGAAGTCGAGCGGATTAAGAAAGAACAAGAAGACCTTCAAGCACAGAAGGATGAGGAGCTAGCAAGTACCGAGTCTCAAACCGATTCCTCTGCCACAGTCAGCAAGATCATCAAGTCATCGGATGACGCGATCCAAGATCAAGAATTGAATGCCAATCCTGACGATTTCAACACCGACCTCATAAGTAAGTCCGGTCAGGAAATGTTCTGGATCGACGGCGATGCCGACGCGGTTGACGAGGTTCATGCCTTCATCAGCATCAAATTAGGCGATGGCGCCGATCACCTCGTGCTAGGCGGTGACGAGAATATCGATGGCATGGGCAATACTGGCGATAACATTATCCTCGGCAATCTCGGAAACAATGTGATCGAAGCGGATGACGGCGAGGACACGCTCCTCGCCGCAGATGGCGATGACGAAGTCTTTGGCAATCAAGGTGATGACGCCATCTTCGGGAACCTCGGCAACGACGAATTGTTCGGCAACGAGGGTAACGATGCCCAGCATGGTGGCCAGGGTGCGGATTTTGTTCATGGTGGCCAGGGCGACGACACCGTTTTAGGTGGCAAAGGCGCAGATCAAACCTTGGGCGGTAAGGGCAACGACAACGTCATGGGCAACCAAGGTGATGATACGGTACAGGGCGGTGCCGGCGATGATACCGTTCACGGTGGTCGCGGCGACGATATTGTCATCGGCGGAGACGGCAGCGATGTGGTCGCCGGTGGCAAGGGGACCGACTTCATGCAAGGCGGGTCAGGTGCTGACACCTTCGTCTTCAACGCAGGCGACGGCACCGATTACATCACGGATTTCAGCGCCGCCGACGGCGACCAGATCACACTCGACGCAGAACATTTCGGGTTTCTGGAAGGCGGCGACCCGACCGAACTCCTTTCGCTCGTCCAATCCGACGCCAACGGCAATGCCGTATTGGACCTTGGCGGTGGCGATCAGGTGACCCTAATCGGCGTGGATGCAAACGGGGCGTCCGCCGATTGGCTCGTTTTGGTTTGATCATCCAGGCTTGACACGGTGTCGGCCTCTTGACCGACCCCCATGATCGCGTCAACCCTCCTTACGGTCGCTACGGTCCCCGCGATCTCCTGAACGCGTTAGCTTGCTCATAATACTTTCCAGTGCCGAATGCAGATTTCGAACTCCGGACCGCGACATGATCATTCTCGCGACCACCGCATGCTCGACATCCGTCCCTTCGACATTGTATCGGGTGTTGACGAGGTTCATGCGCACCACTCCATCGCGAACCATCGCTCCCATGACCCCATCTACGAACAAGTCCGTGCAATCCGTCGCAGTACTAACATGGGCAGCCTTGGATTCGCCGCCGCTTTGATCGGTTTCCGACATCGATTTCTCTCCTGGTTTTCGGGTTGGCGATTAGTAAATTTTCCTGAAATTCATATAAACAGTTCGCTATCGCGATGCACCGGTTTTCAGGTTGAAAGCACGCAACCAAGCCCATCGTCCGGGCAAAAAATCCGACCCCGGTTCGCTATCCAGAAAATTGTTTACGACCCTGCGGCAACGGGCCTATCGGGCGGCAATATCGCTGTCGCTTGCGCCGCCTATTCCTGAAAATTCCGGTCGTGCTCCGGGAACCACTCGTAGCCCCGAAGCATGTACCACCAATACATCGCCGGCAGGCCGCTGATCTTGGCAAACCAGCCAAGCGGCTGTTCCTTGGCCGGGTCCAGAAATCCGAATGTCGGGGTTACTTTTCCGCCGTAGACGAACTCCGCGATGATGGCCTTGCCCCAACCCGTCGTCAGCGGGCAAGACGCGTAGCCGTCGTAACCCGGTTCCAAGTCGCGGCCCGCCATGGCATGCAGCAGATTGCGCACCACAACGGGTGCCTGTTTGCGCACCGCGGCAGCGGTTTTCGAATTTGGGGTCGTTGTAACGTCACCAAGTGCGAAGACATTCTCGTGGCGTGCGTGACGCATTGAGTTCTGGTCAACCTCGACCCAACCGGCAGCGTTGGCCAGTGAGCTCTTGCGAACAAATTCATGCGGGCTTTGCGGCGGCGAGACATGCAGCATGTCGAACGGCACTGTGATCTGCTCACCTTCATGCCCTTCTGCCACCTGCTCAAAGGTCGCTGTCTTCGCCTCGCCGTCAACCGCCACCAGATTGTGCTGATAGCGTACATCGACGCCATAACGAGCCGCGACCTTTACCAGCTCCTTGGCAAAAAATGGCACACCGAAAATCCCGGGGCCATGTAGGAAAAAGCTGACGTCACAACCTTTCAACAAGCCCTTTCTCTTGAGGTAGTCAGCTGTCATGTAAACCGCCTTTTGTGGCGCGCCAGGGCACTTGAAAGGCAACGGCGGTTGCGTGAATACCGCGCGTGAGGCTGGCTCCAGCCCGCGCACGCACTCCCATGTATAAGGCGCGTGGTCGGGCGAATAGTTTGAACAGACACCGTTCTTACCGAGGGTCTCAGCCAGCCCTTCGACCTTTTCCCAATCGAGCCTGACACCGGTCGCAACCACCAGATAGTCGTAGGTCATCCGTTCGCCGTCCGCCAAGGTGACCGCGTTGTTGTCGGGATCGAAGGCGGCGATTGCAGTCTCAATATGTGTCACGCCCGAGGGGATCACATCAGCCATCGGTTTGCCGACCCGGTCCATCTCATAGGCCCCAGCCCCAACCATGGTGAGGGCCGGTTGGTAGTAGTGCATGGCCGCCGGTTCGACAATGGCGATATCGAGATCACGACCGGTGCGGCGCATAAGACTGGCGGCAACCGTAATGCCCGCGGTTCCACCACCGGCTATGACAACTCTGTGATGCCCGCTCGACGCCATTACTCAGTCTCCCCTAGGTCACGTAATTCTGATCGCGCTCAATCTAATCCCGAGCCATAGGTCGCAACAAGGGGTGATTGACCGGAGCACCTCCCCCGATGCTACGATCACCTAACAGATTTTTACCCACGAGAGGCTAGAAATGTTTCGTGACAACCGATTGAAACGGAAGCTATCCGCCGGAGAAACCGCTCACGGATGTTGGGTCTTCCTCGAAGGCGGCGATGGCGTCGAAATTCTATCCTTGGTCGGCTTCGATGCGTTGATCGTAGATCACGAGCACATTGGAGCGGATTTCAAGACCCTCATCGCCCAGATGCGCGCGGCGCAGGCAACAGACACGACCATGCTGCTGCGCGTGCCATCCGACGACCCGGTCTACATCTCCCGCGCGCTCGATGCCGGGATTGAGGGCATCATCGTCCCAACGGTGGAAACGGCGGAACAGCTGCGCCAAATCATCGCGACCTGCCAGTATCGCCCGCATGGCGGCAAGCGCGGGGTCGGTTATCCGGAATCTCGGGCTGCGGATTGGAGTATGGCCGAGCTCGATTACCCAAAGCTCTATCGCGATCGCTTGGCGATCGGTGTGCTGATCGAAACCCGCAAGGGAGTGGAGAACATTGACGAGATTTTGGCCGTGGAAGGGCTTGATTTTGTCATGATTGGCACCGGCGACCTAGCTGCCGATCTCGTTGACGATTTTGAGGACCTCGCCGCCTATGGCTCTTATGACAACGCTGAACTGGACCGTTTGGTCGCAACTTTGGAAGAAAAAGTGAACGCCTCCCCGGTCGCGCTTGCAGGTGTCGTGCGATCCCCGGAAAAGGCAAAAGCACTGGCCGCTCGTGGTTATGACTTTGTGACCCTCACCGCCGACATCTGGCTCCTAATCGACGGCGCCCGCCGCGCTTTAGAGGCGGCACGCTGAGACGTTAAATGGGGACGTTCTGCTTTTTCAGTCGGCCCACTCTAGGTTTAGCGACTCGGCCGTGGTGAAGTAATAATCACCGGTATAGCCGGTGTACTCAAACACCTCATGCCACTCGTCGACATGCAGGATTGAGGTGCCGAGCAAGGTCCATTCCAGAAACTTGTCCCGTCCCTCCAGCGTGCGGTAGGCACCGAGCGTGACGAAAGAGTTGCCGTTGGAGACCCGTTGAATTTCACGCAAGGCGCCGATGACGCCGCGCAGGTTCTCCATATATATGGCCGAAAACGCGATTACGAAGTCGAAGGCGTTATCTTCGAACGGCAACTGATCGTATCGCCAGAGCAGAATGTCGTCTCGAATATCCTCCATTGAGGTTTCGATCGGATAGGGGTGATTTTCAACGCCTTTGACCGTGATGCCGGGCAACAGCTGTTTGAAGTCATGCATGATGAAGCCCTTCTTGCAGCCAAGATCGAGCACCGAAGATTGCTCGGTCAGGCCGTAGCGCTCAATCAACGGCGGCAGGAGGCGCTGCCAGCGACCGTCGTAGCCGAAGCCGCCGTAGCCGTTGCCGCGCTCTCCGTCGTAATATTCCTTGCCCAAATCAAAGGCGATCATTTGCGGACCAATGGCGCGAAACCCACGACTGATCTTACGCACGACGTCCTTGTTGAAGTAGCCGATATCGATTTCCTGGCCCATGGCCCCTCGCTGTCTCTTAACTTCAGGAAAATGCGTCTGGAATTATCGCGAAACCTTCGCCGGCGTCGATCGGAACACAGGAACCGCCCATCATCGCGGCTCCCGCACCGGCCAAGAAGAAGATCAACGGCACGACCTCTTCTGCACGGCCTACTTTTCCACGAGGCAATCGGTCCGTTTCAAATTCCTTGTAAGCATCCGGATTATTCGCTTTCAGACGGGCAAAGGCGTTGTCCGGCCCCTCGAAGGCGCCAGGCAAAATACCGGTAACCGCGATCCCATCACCGGCCAACGCCCGACCCAGACCACGCACATAGGCCGCGAGGCCGGCCTTGACCGTGTTGTAGCCGACCGAGGCCACCGCCTCGCCGGATGCGATTGAGCAGACATGCAGGATCCGCCCGCTGCCGGCTTCCCGCATCGCTGGCGCCAACAACCGGTTCAATTCTGCACCGGCGCCGATATTGAGGTGGTGTAGGATGCTCAGCTGGTCCCATTCCAATAGTGGTTCGCGAAATCCGTAACCGCCGCCAAGCGCATGCAGAATGATGTCAACGACACCGAATCGCTCCAGCGCTGCTGTCGCCAGCGCCTCAACTTCATCGCGTTCCAGCAAATCACCAGGAACCACCAAGGCATCGCAGGTTTTCGGCAGCTGGCTCGCCAGCTCTTCTAACTTGTCACTGGATCGCCCGGAGAGGACCA
>JABIRP010000099.1 GCA_018699735.1 Rhodospirillaceae bacterium
GGGCACGGGACCGGAACCACGCAGCCCAATTGATGCGGCTCGGCATCGACCGTGTGGTCCGCGAAACTTTCGCCGGCAGCTTGGAGATCGCAACCCATGCGCTGCAGGGCTTGGGTGTCGCGGCGCAAGAAAGTCATCTGATCGTCGACCGCTTTCAGGAACATGACGAGGCCATGCTCCGGGATGAAGTTGCACCGGCCCAACCCGTCGTGCCGGTTCACGCCTCGGCGCAAAGCGAGGGCGAAACCGCGATGCAACTTGAAGGCCTGTTCAGCCGCGATGAGAAAATCGAAGAAGATAGCGACGACTGAACTCTTGGCACGGCGTGACAAACTCGCCGTTGAGCCCACGTCACCCTTGAGGCTATAACCCCCGGGAGAATTCAATCGGCGGGCTGCGTTTGGTAGCCCCGGCAAGGAGGGGTGACATGACCACGCAAATCAGCCACTGGGTCAATGGCAAGGCGGTCGCAGGCACGAGCGGGCGCCAAAGCGACGTATTCAATCCGGCGACCGGTGAGGTGCAGGCGCAAGTTCCGTTGGCCAGTACGGCCGAGGTCAATGCCGCGGTAAAGAACGCTGCTGCAGCCTTCGAGGAATGGTCCCAGACCCCGCCGCTGCGCCGCGCCCGGGTCATGTTCAAGCTCCGTGAGATATTGGAACGGGACTCCAAGAAACTGGCCGCCGTCATCACCGCCGAGCATGGCAAGGTACTGAGCGATTCCGAGGGTGAAATCACCCGGGGAATGGAAGTGGTCGAGTTTGCCGCCGGTATTCCGCATTTGCTGAAGGGTGAAATGACCGAACAGGTTGGCGGCGGTATCGACAGCTATTCGACCCGCCAACCCCTCGGTGTCTGCGCCGGAATCACGCCGTTCAACTTCCCGGTTATGGTGCCGATGTGGATGTTCCCGGTGGCCCTTGCCTGTGGCAATTGCTTCATCCTGAAGCCGTCAGAGCGCGATCCGAGTGCCGGCTTCATGATGGCCGAAATGCTGAAAGAAGCCGGCCTCCCCGATGGTGTGTTCAATGTCGTCCACGGTGACAAGGAAGCCGTCGACGCACTGCTGCATAACCCCGATATCGCAGCTGTCAGTTTCGTTGGTTCAACCCCGATCGCTGAGTACGTCTATCAAACCGGCACCGCGACCAACAAACGCGTCCAAGCGCTTGGCGGGGCCAAGAATCATCTGGTCGTCATGCCCGACGCCAACCTGGAACAAGCGACTGACGCGCTGATGGGAGCCGCATACGGCTCGGCCGGCGAACGTTGCATGGCGATCTCGGTGGCGGTCGCGGTTGGCGGCGTCGGTGATGCGCTGATGGAAAAACTTGAGCCTCGGGTGCGGGCCCTGAAGGTTGGGCCGGGGACCGATCCCGAGAGTGAGATGGGGCCGCTGGTAACCGCGCAACACAAGACCAAGGTCGAGGGATATGTCGACACCGGTGTCACCGAGGGTGCCAAGCTGGTGGTCGACGGTCGCGGCCTGACCCTGCAAGGCTACGAAGATGGCTATTACACCGGCGGCACATTGTTCGACGATGTGACCCCGGACATGTCGATCTACAAGGACGAAATCTTTGGCCCGGTCCTATCGGTTGTGCGAACCGACACCTATGATGAAGCCGCCGAATTGGTCAACAGCCACGAGTTTGGCAACGGCACATCGATCTACACCAGCGACGGCGATGCCGCCCGCGAGTTCGCAAACAAGATCCAGATCGGCATGGTCGGGGTCAATGTACCAATCCCGGTTCCGATGGCCTTCCACAGCTTCGGTGGCTGGAAGCGGTCCTTGTTTGGTGATCACCACATGCACGGGCCGGAGGGTGTGCGCTTTTACACGCGATACAAGGTCACGACCGCCCGATGGCCGACAGGAATCAGGGCTGGAGCCGACTTCATCATGCCGACGATGAAGTAGTTCTCACCGCCTGCATTAGACCCGAGTCGCGGAGATCCGCCCGAATTTGGGGTGGATCTTTTGCGTTTCTAAAGCCTCGAACTAAGCGAGACGACTCGCGGTATTCGCTGGAAAAACTATACGGGCAGATGTTCTGACTAAACGTTCGGTTAGTGAGTGATCGAGATTCCAAATATCCTGTGGATAACTTTTTTACGAACGATTGATGGAGCGGCCACGTGGGCGCGTCAGAAAAATCCACAGACTGGTATCTCGCAAAACTGAAACATGTGTTGAGCGACGAAGTCCCCGACGACCTCATGCGGGAAATTGCGACCGCACTCCACTCCGATGGCATCATGGATATCCACCTGGCTGAAGCAGCATTGAGTGGTGCCGCACCGCAAGTCCGTGAACTGGTTCTCGATCAAGTTCGCAACTTGGACGGACACGCCGCCGGCGGCGACTAAGCGAAACTAGCATCAAAACGAAAAAGGCCGCCCCCACATCAGGACGGCCCTTTAATCGTTTAGGGGTCTTGCAGACGCTAGGCAGCCCGAACATTCGTCAGGAATTCGCGAACCACAAGGTTCAAGCTGTTGGCCTGCTCGGACACTTCGCGGCTCGCACTTTGCACCTGAACTGCGGCGGAACCTGTACTCTGCGCGCCCTCGTTGACAGACAGAATATTGGACGAAACTTCCTCAGTACCGCTTGCCGCTTGCTGCACATTTCGGCCAATCTCTGCCGTCGCGGCACTCTGTTCCTCGACCGACGAGGCAATCCCGGACGCGATCTGGCTTACCCGTTCAACCGTATTCGTGATCTCTTTGATCGCCTGAACCGTCCGCCCGGTCTCGTCTCGCATCGACTGAATTTGACCGGTGATTTCCTCAGTCGCCTGAGCCGTCTGGTTGGCCAGGGCCTTAACTTCGGACGCGACAACGGCAAACCCCTTTCCGGCTTCACCGGCGCGTGCCGCCTCGATCGTCGCGTTCAAGGCCAGCAAATTGGTCTGCTCGGCAATGCCGTTGATGAGATCAAGCACCTGGCCGATCCGAACCGCCGCATCGTTCAAGCTGCCCACGGTCTCGCTGGTATGGGCCGCCTGTTTCGCCGCCGCCCCAGAGATATTCGAGGACTCCTCGACCTGCTGACTGATCTCCCGGATCGAAGCCGACAGTTCCTCGGTTGCAGTGGCAACGGTTTGAACATTGGCCGAAGCCTGCTCGGAGGCTGCCGCGACCGTGCCGGCTTGTTTCAAGGTCTGCTCGGCGATCTCCGTCAACGAAGACGCTGCGGCGTCCATTTCGGTGGTCGCACTGGCGACCGTGTTCAGAACTTCGCTAACACCGGCATCGAATTCACGCGTTAGCCGCTCGATGTTGCGGGCCCGCTCCTCGCCTGCCTGACGTTCGGTCTCCTGAGCCGCGCGCAATGCGTCTGCCTCGATAAGGTTATCGCGGAACACCTGAACTGCCCCGGCAATCGCACCGAGCTCGTCTCCACGCTTCGCTACCTCAGAAACATCAATGCTTTTGTCGCCGCTGGCGAGCCGCTCGATAATTCCTGTTAAATCGACGATCGGCATGGAGATCGCTCGACCGACCAGGAGCCCGGCCAATAATCCGCCGAACAAACCAACGACACTCAAAATCGTGATGAGGTTTAGCGCCGACTGCTCATGAGCCTCCGCTTTGTGCAGGGATTCTTCAGTGAAGCGCCCTATTTCAACCAGAATACCTTCGAGCTCTTTGTCTAGAGCTTCCTCCAGGTCGGTCGCTTTGCCGGCAAGCACCGTCACTTTCGAGTGCTCACCAGCGGTCACCGCATGAAAGACGGCCTCAGCCAAGTGTTCATACTCGGCGTGATGTTCTTCTGCTTTGATCAACCGACTGGCAAGACCTTCGAACTCCACGATGGCGTCTGCATGGTTGTCGCGCTTCGCGGCTTCTACCGCCTCGCCCAATTTTTCGCGCAGGTGCACAAAAATTTTATCTGCCTGTTTGGTTTCATGCTCGAAGGCCTCGGCAGCTTTGGCAAACCTCTCTTTCGCGTCCGCCTGTTTCGAGAAATCTGCGCCAAATTTCAAAGCGCGTTCAAAGTGAATGGCTTGTTCGAGCTGCAGGATCGTAACTTCAGTGATCTCTCGGGTCAGGGGCATGTCTTGGTCCCCGACTTCCTTCAGTTCCTTACCAATTTCACTCATCGCGACCATGGCATAGATTGCTGCCGCCAGTGGCAGTGGGATCGAAGCCACCGCGATCAGGACGGATTTCCATTTAATCGACATCGACTTGAACATAATTGCCTCCTAGGTCCCCGGTTCGCGTCAATAGTTTTTGTATTTCAGTGGGTAGACCATGGCGCGAACGAATTGACCCGAACCGTAAAGGGGCATTCTTAATATATCATTAATTCACTAGGTATAAATATGGGCAGTGTTCAATAAATATCTGGTTGTCACGGGCACCTTGGGGGGTAATACTGGTTAACAATAAGTAAATATATTTTTCCAGATAACATTTTGTGTCGCATTATCGAAATAGACAGTCACACGGACAACGGTCATCATTCCGATATTACCTGAGCGTGACCTCACTCGACCACCTCGACTGCCCCAGAATTTCGGACTTAAATCATGAGCCATTCCAGACTGGCCCTCTATTTTGCGCCATCCGCGACATCCGACGTGTCCTGTCGCTCCAACCAGTGGTTGGGGCGCGATGCAATCGAGGACCGCGTTCTCGGCCAGCCCGACATTCCCGGGCTGGGCTCGGACCGAATGGCCAATATTACGGCCTCCCCTCGCCACTACGGCTTTCACGCAACACTGAAAGCCCCATTTCAATTGGCCATTGGCACAGATGAGAAAGGGCTCCTAGCCGCCGTTGAGCATTTCGCGTCCCAGCGTCGAGGGTTTTCGATGAGACTGCGACTAGGTGAGTTGTCGGGGTTTCTGGCACTCCTGCCAGACGGTGAGGACGATGAGATTTGCGCGCTCGCTGCCGATTGTGTCGAGATCTTCGATCCCTGGCGCATGCCCGAGAGCAAGGCCGACATCGCCCGGCGGGTGGCCTCCGGCTTGACGGACCGTCAAGAGACACTGCTTCGGCGTTGGGGGTATCCTCATGTGATGGGTGAGTTCCGCTTTCACATGACCCTCACCTCGCGCCTGGAAGACCTAGCGGACCGAGCCTCGGTTCAAACAATTTTGGCTGAGCATTTGGGCCGGGCGCTGGACATGCCGATAGCGATAGATGCTGTTTCGGTTTTTCGTCAGGAAAGTCGTGCCGCACCGTTCAGTCGGATTGCCCGATTTCCGTTCAATGGCACTTGAGGGCTATTATCGATCCGTCAATTCAAAGCTTCAAAGGAGACCCCATGAGCGAGGATTTCCAGGCCGACTTCGGTCGCACGGTGTCTGACTACTCCACTCACCGGGCAGGCTTTCCGCCACTGTTGTTCGACAAGCTCGGCGAACGGGCCATCGGAGCGGACGGCCAACGCATTCTGGACCTCGGCACTGGTACCGGCACCCTGGCGCGGGGCTTCGCGATGCGCGGCGGCCGGGTAACCGGGCTTGATCCGTCCGCACAGATGATCGAAGGCGCCCGGGCTCTCGACCGCGAGGCCGGCGTGACGGTTGACTATGTCGTCGCCGGCGCCGAGAGCACCGGCCTGCCGGCGGCGAGTTACGATATCGTGACTGCCGGACAGTGCTGGCATTGGTTCGACAGTCCCGCTGCCTTTGCCGAGGTTGCGCGCCTGCTGGTCCCGGGCGGCCGGCTGGTGATCTGCCATTACGACTGGCTGCCGCTGCCCGGCAACATGGTCGAAGCCACTGAGGATCTAATTCGATCGCACAACCCCGAATGGCCGTATGGCGGAGGGACCGGGTTTCATTCCGGTCGGGCGACTGGCGCCGCGATCGCCGGTTATCGCGACCTGGAGAGTTTTACCTACGACCTGCCGCAACCATACACCCATCAGGCTTGGCGCGGCCGAATTCGCGCCAGTGCGGGGGTCGGAGGTAGCTTGCCGGAAGAGCGGGTTCAGGCCTTCGACACGGCGCTGGCCGCCGAATTATCGAGCCGGTTTCCCGAAGATCCGCTGAGCGTCCCGCACCGCCTGTTCGCATTGATTGCCACCCGGCCGGCGTGAGGATTGAGAATGGGTACTCAGTTCGCGCCGTTCCGAATCGTCATTCCCGCAAAGGCGGGAATCCAGGCAACC
>JABIRP010000100.1 GCA_018699735.1 Rhodospirillaceae bacterium
AGCCGGACAATGACGCGACAAGCTCGCGAATTTCATCCGGCGTGCCTACCGCACGGCCTGCCACGGACCGATCGATCCGTTTGGCCAGACCGGTCAAAACCTTACCTGAGCCCGCTTCGACTAACTCTCCGACACCAGCGCCCGCCATCCAGACAACCGACTCTCGCCAACGGACCATTGCGGTCACCTGCTCAACCAACCTGGCCCTGATTTCGGCCGCTGCGGCAATTGGTGTTGCCAGGACGTTCGCGACCACCGGCACCGATGGGTCTCGTAAGTCAACCGCCGCCAAGGCCTCCGCCATCACATCTGCGGCCGGTGCCATCATTGCGCAATGGAACGGGGCGCTCACCGGAAGCAACACACCGCGCCGAGCACCCTTGCCAGTCGCGATCTCGATCGCTTTCTCTACCGCCAGCTTGGCACCACTGACGACCACTTGTCCCGGCGCATTGTCATTGGCGAGATCGCAGACGCCGTGGGCACTGGCTTCAGCAGCCACCTCTTGCGCCACATCGAGATCAATTCCGAGCAGAGCCGCCATGGCACCCTCACCAACCGGAACCGCATTTTGCATAGATTCTCCGCGCAATCGCAGCAGGCGAGCCGTGTCCGCCAGATCGAGCGCGCCGGCAGCCGCCAGTGCTGAATACTCGCCAAGGGAATGGCCGGCCACGAACTGCGCCAGCTCGGACAAAGGCTTGCCAACTTCGGCCTCAACGACTTTGATCACCGCAAGACTAACCGCCATCAAAGCTGGTTGCGCGTTTCGGGTCAGGACCAACTCGTCCTCCGGCCCCTCGAACATCAATCGGGAGAGCGGCTCGCACAGCGCCTCGTCGACCTGCTCGAACACGGCTCGGGCCTCGGCATGCCACTCCGCCAATTCTTTGCCCATTCCTGCAGCTTGCGAGCCCTGGCCAGGAAAAGTGAAGGCGCGCTTGAGGTCATTGTCGCTCATCGTTGCTCTTACCTGTCTATCCTTATGGTGATCCGCGAATAAGGCCGTCGGCTGGTCACCTGTCAAGCCCGTGATTTTCTGCTCCGCCTGGCCGCTCTGCGAACCTTGTGCGCTATTGTCTCACTCGAAAGCGACATCGGGGGTCCAGATAGAATATGCCCCACGCTTGCGCCCTCTCTCCTTTTCCGTATAGTGCGCCGGTCCGCCGCCGGAAATCCGGGGAAAATAAACGGGCATTTACATAACTCCTTGCCGGCATTGCCGGCTTGGGGGCGCCGTTGATGAGGCGTTCCCGATAAGCCAGAAGGAGCAGACATGGCTTTATATGAAAGCGTGTTCATCGCACGCCAGGACATTTCGTCCACCCAGGCCGAACAGCTCGCCGATCAGTTCACCGAAATCATCACCGGAAACGGCGGCGAGGTGAAGCAGCGCGAGATTTGGGGCCTTCGCAATCTGGCCTACCGGATCAAGAAGAACCGTAAAGGCCACTACATCATGTTCCATATCGACGCGCCTTCGGACGCGGTTCAGGAGATGGAGCGCAACATGCGCATCAACGAAGATGTGCTGCGCTACATGACCATCCGTATGGACGAGTTGCCCGAAGGACCGAGCGTCATGATGCAGGTTCGCAGCGAGCGACCCGATCGTGGCGGGCGTCGTGGTGGTCCCGGTGGCGGTCCCGGTGGTGGACGCTTCGGTGACGGCCCGCCCCGCGGTCGACGCGACGAAGAGCGTAAGAGCGACGCACCTTCAGACGATGCGCCCGCAAGCAAATCTGAAGACACCCCCACCGAGGCCAAAACCGGAGGTGACGAGTAATGACTACTCTGAACATTTCTCGCGCGGCAGTCCGTCGCCCGTTCATGCGTCGTCGCAAGTCGTGCCCGTTTTCGGGTACCAGCGCGCCGAAGATCGACTACAAAGACACCAAGCTGCTTCAGCGGTTTCTCTCGGAACGTGGCAAGATCGTGCCAAGCCGGATTACGGCGGTTTCCGCCAAGAAGCAGCGTTTGCTGGCAACGGCGATCAAGCGGGCTCGGTTTCTTGCCCTGCTGCCGTATGTCGGCACGTAAGTCGACGTCGTTGAGCAACGGCGTCGAGAGATGCTGAGATATGCCCATTTGGCTCACAATCGCGATAGCGGCAGTGGCGAGCGCGATCATGTATCTGGCACCGGTCATAGGATCGGTACCAGGTGTCATGCTCGCAACCGCCTCGGCTTTGCCGTTGTTTCTGATTGGGCTGTCAATCGGCTGGTGGCCCATGGCAATCGCCGCGGTGGCGGGTGGCGTGGTCATCTTGGTCACGGCCGGATGGCCGGTTGGGCTTCAATATCTGATAGGGTCCAGTCTCCCTGCCGCGTTTCTGGCGCAGCGCGCTCTGCTCGCCAGACCGGTCGGGGACGATCCGTCGTCAAGAGACCTGGAATGGTATCCGACAGGTCATCTCGTAACCTGGGTCTCCATTTTGCCGGCAGTGGGCATGATCGCCGGCTTCGTTGCCTTCCTGGGCTGGGAAGGCGGGCCGAAAGGTGCCGTGAAGGTCTATATAGATCTCGTCATGTCGTTGGCTCCCGCAGTCGATGTGGACAGCGTCGAGCGTGGTGCGGAAGCCTTGGAAACCTGGAAAGCGGTTTTCCTGGAAAGCCTACCTGGTTGGGCCGCAGTGGTCTGGGCCTCTCTGATGATTTTGAATGGCCTAACGGCACAGTGGATCGTAGCCCGGTCCGGTCGGAATATCAGACCAACCCCGAGCATGGCATCTATCAAACTGCCGCAATGGCTGATGGGAGCACTGGCAGCTTTGCTCCTGCTCTCGTTCGTCACCGATGGGACGCCCGGCTATTTGGTCGACAACTTGATACCGATTGTCTCGCTGCCTTTCTTTTTGGCGGGGTTAGGCCTAGCACACGCGTTGGCCGGTCACCGAAGGGGCTTGTTGGTCGGAGCGTATCTGATCGCATTGATCTTCCCGCTCGGCCAGAAACTGACCGTCGTGCTTGGCTTCCTGGACCAGGCGTTCGATCTCAGAGGGCGGTTGTCGAAATTGAGTGGAAACGATCCAGACTGAAACAGACGGCTCGATCACGTCGCACGACGTCGGAACATTAAGAATTAATCCGGGGCGATATCGCCCCGATGCCGAGGAGAAAGAACATGGAAGTCATCCTTTTGCAGCGCATCGAGCGGCTGGGACAAATGGGCGAGGTGGTCACCGTCAAGGCTGGCTACGCACGCAATTACCTGCTGCCGCAAAGCAAGGCCCTGCGAGCGACCAAAGCCAACCTTGAGGTATTTGAGGGCAAGCGCACCCAACTCGAAGCCGAGAACCTAGAAAACAAGGGTGAAGCGGGGCAGATCGCAACCAAGCTCGATGGGTTGAACGTTCCGATGATCCGTGCTGCGGGCGACTCTGGCCAGCTCTACGGCTCGGTTACCGCACGCGACATCGCCGCTGCCATCACCGAGGCGGGCGTTAGCGTAACCCGCCAACAGGTGGTTCTCGACCGCGCCATTAAAGCGCTCGGCCTCGAGGAAATTCGGGTTCAATTGCACCCCGAGGTCTCAGTCAGCGTCACGGTAAACATCGCGCGATCAACCGAAGAAGCCGAGCAACAAAAGAAACTCGGTCGGGCGATCGGATCGCACGATGAGGAAGAGGCGTTTGCCGAAGAGGAAGCCCGTGCCACCGCCGAAGCGACCGCCGCTGCCGAAGAGTTGTTCGAGAACCCCGAGGATGCAGCCGCTGCGATTGACGGTGACAGCGAAGGTGAGAGTGAGAGCGAAGGCGACGACAGCCAAGCTTGAGTGCACGCTCAACCGGGCTCACGCTCCTATTATTCTAAAAACGGCGCCTTCGTTGAAAGGCGCCGTTTTTTATACCCACAACCCCAAACCGGTCTGATTGCAGAAATGGATGTTTAGCCTCGTGCTGGCAAGGATGGTTTGACATCACCAGATTGATGCGAGTCGGGTGAATTTTACTGGACACGTTTAATCCCCGTTATTAACAGGCCTGGGGATAACTAGTGAATTGATTTTAAAGCATTCTTCAAACGCCTGTGGGGCGAATGTCAATGCTTGTTCCGGGCCGATCTGTTATCCTCCCGCCATGTCAAACGAAGAAACATACGATAACGTCACGCCTATCCCCGGCCTTCGCCAGAGCGATCCTGGATACCGCGAGCCCCCCCATAATCTGGAGGCCGAGCAGGCGCTTCTGGGCGCTATCCTAGCGAACAACAACGCCTTCGAAAAAGTTGGTGAGTACCTTCAGGCAGATCATTTCGCTGACCCTGTACACGGGCGCATTTTCCAAGCCTGCGGCCAGTTGATCGAACGCGGCCAGATTGCCAATCCGGTGACCTTGAAGCCGATGTTCGACCAGGATGAGGACCTCGGCGAGGTCGGTGGTGCTCAGTATCTGGTTTCGCTCGCGGCATCCGTGGTCACGGTCATTAACGCCGAAGACTACGGCCGCGTGATCCGCGATTGTTTCCTGCGGCGCGAGTTGATTGATCTTGGCGAAGACATCGTCAATGACGCCTTTCGCCACGAGATGGAAACCTCGGCCAACGATCAAATAGAGGTGGCCGAAGGCAAACTGTACAAGCTGGCCGAAGATGGAACCGCCGAAGGCGGGCTCATGGAGTTCCGCCAAGCCCTGACCGATTCGATCAACATGGCGGCGGCCGCCTATCACCGAGATGGTGGATTGGCGGGCGTATCAAGCGGATTGAACGATCTGGATGCCAAACTCGGCGGCCTAAATCCGTCCGATCTGCTGATCTTGGCCGGACGCCCGGCCATGGGCAAGACGGCACTCGCGACCAACATCGCGTTCCATGTCGCCACCGCACATCTTGACGGCGACCAGGACGACCGACAGGTGGTCGCATTTTTCTCACTGGAAATGTCGGCCGAGCAATTGGCCACCCGAATTCTCGCGGAACAGACCGATGTATCGAGTGAGAAAATCCGCCGGGGTGAATTGTCAGCGGGTGAGTTTCAGAAACTTGTAACCGCGAGCCAACGGCTGGAACGTGCGCCGCTATTCATCGATGACACACCAGCCATCACGGTTCCGATGATGCGCACGCGCGCGCGGCGACTGCAGCGCACGGAGAAGAACCTGGCTCTGATCGTGGTCGATTACTTGCAATTGATGCGCTCGCCCGCGAGCCAGAAATCCGAAAACCGGGTCCAGGAGATTTCTTCCATCACCCAGGGGTTGAAAGCGGTCGCCAAGGAACTGAACGTTCCGGTGGTCGCCCTCTCCCAGCTCAGCCGCGCGGTCGAACAACGTGAGGACAAGCGCCCGGTGCTGGCCGATTTGCGAGAGTCAGGGTCCATCGAGCAGGATGCCGACGTGGTCATGTTCGTTTTCCGCGAACAATATTATTTGGA
>JABIRP010000013.1 GCA_018699735.1 Rhodospirillaceae bacterium
GCCGAGGCTGTAGTGGTTGGGGCTGTAGTGGCCGGGGCTGTAGTGGCCGGGGCTGTAGTGGCCGGGGCTGTAGTGGCCAGGGCTGTAGTGGCCGGGGCTGCGGCGGCCGGGGCGGCGGTGGCCGGAGCAGTTGCGCCTGAAGTCTTGGTGGCTGAAGTCTTGGCGGCTGAAGTCTTGGCGGCAGAAGTCGTAGTGGTTGAGCCCGTGGCGGTTGACGCTGCAGCGGCTGGCGGCGTGACGGCTTTGGTCGTTGTCGTTGGGGCGGCGGCTGGGGTTGTTGTAGCTGGCGCGGCCATCGCAGTCTGGGTCTTATTATCCTCTTTTGCGGTTGAGACCGTCGAAGCGCTCGCGGCAGTCGCCGGTTTTGGCTCGGTCGCGGTTGGTGCCTGCAGAATAACTGACGGCTTGCTGGCGGCGGCATCCCCTCTCGGAACAGCCATCGCCAACGGCGTCGATGGCCGATCACTCTTCTTACCAGCGATATCCTTGCCAGGTTCCGGGATAACCACAATGACAGCCGTATCGGAAGCTGCTGTTTCGCCTTGCTTGTCAGTTGAACGGAGCGCCAGGACCCGTTTGCCTGGCTCCAGTTTTGCTTCCGGCACAAAAATCCACTCGCCGCGAGCATCGGCAGTCGCCTTGCCAATGACCGTCTCACCGTCAAGGATCTCGATCGAGGAATGCGCCGACGCCCGACCGGCAATGACCGTGTTGCCCTCAGGGTCGACGCGCACGATATCAAAACTCGGCTGCACAGGCGCCACGGCAACGGCCGGGTTTTGCGAGTTAAGAACGGGCTTCGACGTCGTCGTACCTGCGGCCGGCGATTGAGCCGTAGCAGTCGGCTTGGTGGGGGTTCCATTGGCAGCAGTTCTGGGCGCTGCCGGAGTTCCAGCTTTCTTTGATGACTTAACGACCGGCTTGTTCGCCCCGGTGTCCTGCCGGGCAGCATGGTCCACCTCCTCGTTGACCGAGAGGTAATAATTCAGGGCAAACGCGACAACAATTACGATCGCGCCAAGAACACCGATGAGAATTGGACGTGCAAGCATGTTTCCAGTTTCCGAATGCCTGAGCCAAACATAGTGCGACAGGTGTTTCGGTGCAATGAAACCGGTTGCCCGCCGCGATTTGAGTTGACGCTCAGGTGTTACGATGGAATAGAGCGGTCATGAAATCTATTCAAAATATCTGCGTCTTTTGCGGTTCATCCACCGGCATCGACCCAATTCATCAAGACGCCGCGAAAGCGCTAGGACACTGGCTAGCCGCCAAGGATATCGGGCTGATTTATGGTGGTGGCCGTATCGGGCTCATGGGCCTGGTCGCCGATACGACATTGGCGAGCGGCGGACAGGTGGTCGGCATCATCCCGCAATTCCTGCACGACTTTGAGGTCGCGCATCAGGGCGTCCAAGAGTTGATCATCACTGGGTCCATGCATGAACGCAAAAAAATCATGTATGAGAGAGCGGACGCATTCGTCTCCCTCCCCGGCGGCCTTGGCACACTCGATGAAACGTTTGAGGTGCTCACATGGACACAGTTGGGTCTTTCGGCAAAACCTGTCCTATTGCTCGACACGGGTGGATATTGGCAACCCTTGATCACACTCATCGATCATTGTGTGGATATGGGCTTCGCCAAGCCTGAGAACCGCCGCCTGTTCCGGGTGATTTCGACAATCGAGCAAATTCCCGACGCAATCGCCGATATCCGGGGTGACGCCCAGGCGCGCCCCAATGTCGATAGCAAGCTGCTGTGACCGCAAGGAGAATTCGATGCCGATCGATCATACCGACGACCTCGAAAAACCCAATGGAGCGGCCTATGGGAAGGCCCTAAAAGGGTTCGGGGTCAATTTATTGGTCCGCGACGTATTGGCTTCGGTTGCGTTTCAGGTCGAGGTGCTAGGCGTCGAACAGATCTATTCGAACGCAGACTTCGCTATCCTTCGCTATGGCTCGATGGAATGGATGCTGCACGTGGATGGGACCTACCACTCAAACCCGCTGCTGGCACTCACCGGCGACGGCTCGGTCCGCGGCGTAGGTGTTGAGCTGCGACTATATGACATAGATCCTGACGCGGCGGTGGAGCGCGCGAAAGCGCGAGGTGATCATGTCCTCGGTGACGCCGCAGACAAGCCTCACGGCCTTCGCGAGGCCTATATATTGGATCCCGATGGCTATTGCTGGGTTCCGGGGCGCGCTTTGGTAGCCGCTGGAGAGTAATCAGAAGGTTTCTGTTCGACTTGCAAACACAGAGCGGGCTGCTAAAGTCTCGCCGCCCCCAAAACCCCCAGTTTCCAACCATATCAGGAGCGCTCGATGGCCAAGATCAAGGTCGCAAAACCTATCGTCGAACTCGACGGCGACGAGATGACCCGGATCATCTGGCAGATGATCAAAGACAAGCTCATCTTCCCCTACCTCGACGTGGATTTGAAGTATTACGATTTGGGCGTTGAGAAACGCGACGAGACCAATGACCAAATCACCATCGACAGCGCCAATGCGATCAAAGAGCACGGTGTCGGCGTCAAATGCGCCACCATCACGCCGGACGAACAGCGGGTCGAAGAGTTCGATCTAAAAGAAATGTGGCGCTCTCCGAACGGTACGATCCGCAACATCCTGGGCGGTACGGTGTTCCGTCAGCCAATTATTTGCCAAAACGTGCCGCGCCTGGTTCCAGGTTGGACGCATCCGATCGTCATCGGCCGTCACGCGTATGGCGACCAGTACCGCGCAACCGATTTCGTCGTGCCCGGAAAAGGCAAGCTTACCATCAAGTTTGTGCCCGAAGACGGTGGCGAGACGATCGAGCGCGAGGTCTTCGACTTTCCGGGTGGTGGCGTCGCCATGTCGATGTACAACCTGGACGAGTCGATCCGCGGTTTCGCCCGCGCCTGCTTGAACTATGGTCTGGACGTCAATTGGCCGGTTTATCTGTCGACCAAGAACACGATCCTCAAGGCCTATGACGGGCGCTTCAAGGACATCTTCCAAGAGGTCTTTGAGGCCGAGTTCGAGGACAAGTTCAAGGCTGCTGGTATCAGCTACGAGCACCGCCTGATTGACGACATGGTGGCGGCCGCAATGAAGTGGTCCGGTGAGTTTGTCTGGGCCTGCAAGAACTACGATGGTGACGTCCAGTCCGACACCGTGGCCCAGGGCTTCGGCTCGCTCGGCCTTATGACCTCGGTGTTGATGACGCCGGATGGCAAGACTGTTGAGGCCGAAGCGGCGCACGGCACCGTCACGCGCCATTATCGCCAGCACCAACAGGGCAAGGAAACCTCAACCAACCCGATTGCCTCGATCTTCGCCTGGACCCGCGGTCTCTCCTATCGCGGTAAATTCGACGAGACGCCCGAGGTCGTGCAGTTCGCCGATACCTTAGAGAAGGTCTGCATCGATACGGTCGAATCCGGCGACATGACCAAGGACCTCGCCTTGTTGATCGGGCCAGATCAACCTTGGCTGAACACCACGAAATTTCTGGAAAAGCTTGATGAGAACCTGCAGAAGGCAATGAGCTAAAACCGCCAGGCATCTCAGAAAAATCAAACGCTCCAAGCCACACGGCTTGGGGCGTTTTTTTTTCGGATTTCGAGCCTACTTTGAGAGCAAGGCAGGGTCTGGTGGCGAGCGCCGCAACATGACGCGAAAGGTCGTCCCTTCGTCCTCGTGGCGCTCGAAATCAACCACTCCGCCCATCAGTTCAGCCAGCTTTTTTGCAATTACGAGCCCCATACCCGCGCCTTCGACAAAGGTCGTTTCTTGGTGAATTCGTTCAAAAGGCAGGAAAATTTTATCGTCAGCACCAGCTGGAATGCCGATACCGGTATCTGACACCGCAATTTTGATCCAGTCTGGATCATCGCTTTCAATTCGGGCGTCGATCGACCCGCCCGGGCGATTGTACTTAGCGGCGTTCGACAGGAGGTTCAGCAAGACTTGACGTAATCTCACAGGGTCTCCCCAAGCCTGGCAATTTACCGGGTGCTCAGAGGAATGATCTAGCGTCACTTTGAGTTCAGCAGCACACGGTCGGATCAGTTTGACGCATTCCTCTACAATCGGAACTGGGTCGATCATGACAGACGAAACCGCGAGTGATCCTGTCTCAATTCGGTTCAATTCAAGCACGTTGTCTAACAACGACCGCAGATGATCACCGGCCTTCAGTATTTCGTTGACGGACTCCCTGATGCCCTCAGATATATCGTCTTCAAGCTCTAGAAGCTGTGCAAACCCAAGTATCGCGTTCATCGGAGTGCGGAACTCATAGCTCATGTTGGATAAGAATTTAGATTTTGCCCGGTTCGCCTGCTCGGCGTGCTCACTTTCTTGGCGGAGCTCGCGTGTCCGCTCTTCGACATTAGCCTCCAACTCCACATTCAATCGAATGATGCGATCCTGTGCGACCTTGCGTTCGGTTATGTCCGTTGCCGTCCCACGATAACCCAAGAACCGACCGTCTTCGGCAAACCTAGGTATCCCGCTCACACTCCGATGAACAGTCTGCCCCGACGGCAAACGCTGGTTGATTTCAAAGTCTCGAAACGGGATCCGAGCCTTCAGGGTTTCCATGTGAGCATTCCAAGCAGCATCTTCGGGGTCTGCCCCGAAAAGCTCCCACCGCGTCTTGCCCAGAATGGATCCCGGTGGAAAATCAAAGCGCTCAAGTCCCGTTGCAAAGGTATACCGGTGGTTTCGGTCCGTTTCCCAGAACCAATCCGACGAAGACTGAGCAAAATCGCGAAACCGCCGCTCACTCTCCTGATGCGCGAGTTCCGCCCGTCTTGCCGCAGCAACGTCGGCAACCACACCACGATACCCTTGGTAGTCCCCAATTTGACTAAATACCGGCACGGCGCTCAGACGGATCCATCCATCTTCTCTCCCCTCTTCAACTCTGCGAGCTACAATATTCCGACACGGCAGGTGTTGTTGTGCCAAGTCGAAGAACGCGTCCAACTCGCCGCCTGGATACCGCTTAGCCGCTAGGTCGGGGAAAGATGTGCCAATCAAAATGGCAGGCTCTATCCCGGTCTTATCTTCGAAGGACGCCGAGATATAGGTGAATCGCAAGGTCTGATCGACCTCCCAAAACCAATCCGACCCCGCACATGCAAAGTCTCGAAACCGCTCTTCCGATTGGCGCAAGTCCTCTTGCGCGCGCGCTTGATCGGTTATGTCAACGACGAGGCAATGCTGTCCGATGACACTGCCATCGGCCGGATCAATATCAGGGATGAAGATCGATCGAACGCGGCGTTCGCCAGCGCGCTTATAGGGCAAAACACTTTCGACTTCGACACGTTCTCCTGCCAGCGCCCGCAGATGGTGATCCCGTGAAAGAAGATACGCTTCCTCGCCGATTACGTCGCGTACATGGGCGCCGATTACGTCTTCGTTGCGTAGCCCATGCCATTCCAGATGAGCACCATTTACGAAGCGGTAACGCAAATCCGTATCGAGGTGAATGATTATAATAGGAACCGTCCCAGAGGTCTCATCCAACCACTGCTCTGCACGACGCAGTTCGGTTTTCAATTGACTTTCGGCATGGCTCTCGGGTTTGCCCACGTACACCGCCCAATCCAAGATTTCCGATCACTCGCAGGTCACAAGGGAATTCCCAGGACACTGAACGAACGAAAATATGCAACAAAAATAAGAAAGCGCAAATTCGTATCTATACGGACATATCTTCAGGCAATTCGTTACAAACCCATTTCAAGAGGACAGCTATGTGCCCGTCTTTTGGTAAATGCCGCGTTGTCCTGGAACCGGTTCAAATTTATCCGAAATTCCAATCACCGTTTCAGCCCCACCGAGATAGAGATAGCCATCCGGCCGCAATTGCTTGGCCATTCCCGCCAGTACTTTGGTCTTCGTCGGTTGGTCGAAATAGATCAGTACGTTCCGGCAAAATATCACATCGAAACTTCCGAGTGCCGCCGGATCTCCCAAAAGGTTGAATTCACGAAAATTTATCATCCGCTTCAGAGCTGCATCTATCAGCCAACGGTTCCCATCTTGCTTGAAGTACTTTACCAACATCTGAATCGGTAGGCCGCGTTGCACTTCAAACTGGGAATAAACACCCTCACTCGCCCGCGTCACCATCTCGGTCGAGATATCTGTTGCAATGATCTCAAACCGCCACCCGGCAATCTTCGAACCAAGCTCGTTTAACAGAATTGCCAGCGAGTATGGCTCTTGTCCGCTGGAGCAAGCAGCGCTCCAAATACGAACGGCTTTCCGGTCCGCACGCGTGGCCAGCATTTTCGGCAGGACAATATCCCGAAACTGGTCGAACGGTTTCATGTCGCGAAAGAACAGCGACTCGTTCGTGGTCATTGCGTCGGTGACTTCGGCAGCCAACTTCTCGTCGAACTTCCGGCGCAGCCCCTGAGCCAATTCATCCAGCCCCTGCATGCCGTGGCGTCGCGCCAGAGGCACCAAACGGCTTTCCAGCAGGTAGCTCTTGTCCGCAGTCAAGATCAAGCCAGATCGGGACTTCACTAAGTTAGCCAGAAAGTCAAAATCGCCGGAATTCATTGGCGCTACCTCGTGGCCAGCTGATGAACATGCGCGCCAATCTGGTCGAGTGGCAATACAGCGCTGCACAATCCAGTCATCGCGACCGCGCCCGGCATACCCCATACAACACTGGTTTTTTCGTCCTGCGCAACAACTTGGCCGCCGGCGTCAACCACGGATTGGGCACCGTTGCGGCCATCTTGCCCCATCCCAGTCAAAATGATCGTTAAAACTCGTCCACCGTAGGCTGTGGTCAAGCTTTCCAACATGGGGTCCACCGAGGGTCGACAAAAATTAACCGGTGGACTTTGATCCAAATTGAGCACCTTCCGGGTTCCATCGGTCTTTACTGTCATGTGATAGTCGCCCGGCGCCAAATAGATCTGCCCTGATTGCGCCACCTCACCGTCCTTAGCTTCCGAGCACGGCCATCCGGTCGACTTGGTGATGTGTTCAGCAAGAATGGTGGTGAAAGTCGCGGGCATATGCTGGGTAATGAAGATCGGTTGGCGAATATTTTTCGGTAGATCCGCCAGAACCTTGAACAAGGCCTGCGGGCCTCCGGTCGAACTGCCAATCGCAAGGACAAGCGGCGACACCTTCGCTGCCGCTCTCAGAGTGAAAACTTTTGGTTCGCCCGGCTTGGAAAAAAGCGGTGTGGATCTCGCACTGCGCGGAGTTGGGGCCGGAGTTGAGGTCGGGATCCGGGCCGGGGCCGGGGTCCGGGCCGGGGTCCGGGTCGGGGCCGGGGTCCGGGTCGGGGCGGAAGCCGGGGCCGGAACTCGCTCTGCACTGAATACCTTATTTGGCGCGGCTGCGGAATTCGGCTGGGTCGCTCGCCTATGCCGTCTACGGGGATCACCAAATGCCTTAACGCGATTGAAAAGAGCCGCTTTGAAATCCGCCTCACCGGTAAGCTCGCGGGTCGTGCTTGGCTTGGTAAGGTAATCCTTGGCGCCCAACTCCAGCGCCTTCATCGAAATTTCAGCGTTTCGATGTGTCAACGTCGACGCCATGATAATCGGCAGATCCGGATCAATCTCCAACAGGCGCGGCAATGCAGAAATTCCGTCTAGGCGCGGCATTTCAATGTCCAACACCATAATGTCGACTTCGTTTCGCTTCAATTTGTCGATTGCGGCTTGACCATCGCCGACGGAAATCGTGACCTGAACGTCGGGGTCGGCCTCCAGCGTGCGTGTAAACAAACCACGAATTACCGCAGAATCGTCTACGAGCATGACCGTTATCGGGTCCGCTTTTCCCTCGCTTCGCTTTTCAAGCGCCATTTCAAAGCAGGCCCACTTGCGCGAATTTAGTTTCGATGATTTCGCTATCAAACGGCTTCATAATATATTCGTTAGCACCGGCTGTTATCGCTTCTTGGATGTGCGACAGGTCATTTTCCGTGGTGCAAAATACAACAATTGGTCGGTCGCCGTCCGGCAACTGCCGCAGCTCGCGTAGAAACTCAATGCCCGACATGACAGGCATATTCCAATCCAGCAAGATTGCGTCAGGCAACTGTTGTTTGCACGAATCTAAGGCGATCTGCCCATCAGCCGCCTCGGAAACTTCGAATTCCAATTGTTCAAGTATCTTCCGAGCCACCATTCGAACGACTTTTGAGTCGTCAACGACAAGACAGGTCTTCATGAACACTCCGCCTTTGCAAGGGCCCTACGCCCGCCAAAATAGACCCGGCCCTTGCCAAGTCAGACTAAGCCGCGTCCTGTCGGCCGAAGTTCAGCAAGCTATCACAATCGAGAACCACCAAAAGAGTATCATCTAAGCGATAAATACCGCTCGATACCTCCCGAATGGTCTGCGCCATAGTTGGAGGATGAGACTCGAAGTTAGTGTCGTCAAGAGACAGTACTTCACCAACCGCATCCACCATCAAACTATAAAGCTCGCCACTCTGCTCCACAACCACACTCATCCCCTCCTCGCCCTTTGGACGAGGCGGCATATTAAGCCGGCTGCGCAAATCAATAGCGGTAACAATTCGGCCACGCAAGTTTAGCGAGCCCGCAACTTCCTTCGGTGACAACGGGATTCGCGTGATCCGTTGCGGCCCTAGAACGTCGTGGACCAACAGCACTTTTATACCAAAGAGCTGGTTGCCAATCGTGATTGAAACATATTGATCCAACGCACCCAAAGATACGACGTTCTGGCCATTCTGAACTGCGGGAACCTTTGAATTATCTGCCATTTGCCTCTACCTCATGCGCCGATGGTTTGTAACAAAGTCTCGATCAAAGCCTCGCGATCGAGTTTCGCGATGTAGTCAGTAAAGCCCACCTCGCGTCCGCGCTCCAAATCAGCGGCACTTGTATGCGACGACAATGCAACAATCGGAATATCGCTCCACCGGTCTGTATTACGAACGGCTTCTGCAAACTCGAACCCGTTCATCTCCGGCATCTCAATGTCACTGATAATGGCGTCAAACTCCGCACCGTCCTCGCAGAGTTCCAGCGCTTTGCGACCATCGTCGACAGTCGTCACCTGATAGCCTGCGACCGATAGCAGCGGCGTCAGGAGATTTCGGAAGAATGCACTATCGTCAACCACGAGGACCCGTTTGGCAACCTTGTCGCCAATCTCTTCATCCGGTGCCCCGAACCAATCGCCAAACGCCCGGGTCAGGTAAAACCCAGCGTCAATCACATCGGTTGCATGGCCGTTGATTACCGCGTTGCCCAACTGCCCCGGTTTATCAGGTGCAATTTCGACCTTGATCCGGTCCTCGACGATATCGATGATCTCGTCGACGATCAGACCCATGGAATGATCCCCGTCCGCGAAGACGAGCACCGGCTGACGCCCCTCGGAACCGAGCGTAGTTTGCTCGTCCAGTGGAACCAAGGGCATCAATTGGCCACGATACTGCACCAGGGGTCGCCCTTCGGAATATTCGATCGACGCCAAATCGATTTCTTCTAGACGTGCGACAAGGGCCAGCGGAACCGCTTTCGGTGCCGTATCGCCCGCCTTGAAGATCAACAGGGAGGTCACATCCTGTGCTCTCGCGAGGTTGGCCCGATTGGCTTCAACCTCATTGCCATCGGCAACAGTGATTTCTCCTGTCGAAGCCGCGATACCGTTGGGATCCAGGATCATGATTACACTGCCGTCACCGAGAATGGTGTTCCCTGAGAACAGCGAGATGTGCCGCAGAATTGGTGCGACTGGCTTGACGACGATTTCCTCTGTGTCGAACACGCGGTCAACCAGGATGCCGAATGTATAGGTCCCGACCTGAGTAACAACGATGAAAGTTTCTTTAGAATTCAACACCATACCCGAAGTTTCTTGCGTCGCCTCCGCGACGACCTCCTCGGTCAGTTCGAGATCGTCTTCATCAAGCTGCATCAATTTGCGAAGAGACACCAATGGCAGCAGACGGTTGCGAAGCCGCAGAACCGGGGTTCCGTGAATTTGCTCGATCCGATGCTCGCTATCTGCCGAGGAGCGAACCAACTCGACAACGCTGAGTTGGGGAATGGCAAAGCGCTCGCCCGCGACTTCGACGATCAACGCCGAAACGATGGCCAAGGTCAGCGGAATTTTGATGATGAAGGAGGATCCCTTGCCTTCTTCGGATTTCAGCTCAATGGTGCCGCCGATCTTCTCGATGTTGCTGCGCACCACGTCCATGCCAACGCCACGCCCCGATACCGAGGTTACGACTTTAGCGGTCGAGAACCCGGCACGCATGATGAACTGTTGGATCTGCTGTTCCGACATGTTCTCGATCTCGGTCTCAGTTGCCAACCCGTTGGCTAGCGCTTTTTTCTTGAGCGCTTCCGTATCCAGTCCTCGGCCGTCGTCGGTGATCTCAATGATAATGTGGCCGCCTTCGTGATAGGCGTTCAGTTTGATCGTGCCCATCTCGGGCTTACCGTTCTTAACCCGGACGATGGCGTCCTCGATGCCGTGATCAGCCGAGTTGCGCACCATGTGCGTTAGCGGATCCTTGATCAATTCTAGGACCTGACGATCCAACTCGGTATCGGCACCGAGCATCTGCAAATCGATCTTTTTCTTTAGTTCCAGCCCAAGATCGCGAACCAGGCGCGGCAATTTCGACCAAGCGTTACCAATCGGCTGCATGCGCGTCTTCATGACGCCTTCCTGCAATTCCGAAGTCACTTGGCTCAAGCGTTGCAGCGGAACCGTGAATTCGCTGTCTTTATCATTCCGAGCGATCTGCATGAGCTGATTGCGGGTCAGAACCAATTCACTGACCATAGTCATAAGGTTTTCCAGAAGATCGACATTCACGCGGATCGTCTGATTGGCGACCGCGGACTCTCTCGGCGCCGCCTCTTTATGGACCGCAACCTCGCTCGACTTGCCGACCGCAACCTCGGTCCCCGCTGCCTCTTGTTCGGGCTCGGGCTCAGCTTCGGGCTCGGGTTCGGGCGCTGCTTCCGCCTCAGGCTCTGCTTCCATTGCCATGGCGTCATCTGGGCCCGGCGTTTCCTGGAAAATACGCTCTAATTCGTCCAGCGGCACTTCGCCAGGACGCGTTCCGATAACGTCCGCAATCTCCGGCGAAAGCTCACCGGCCGCTACTGCAACCTCGGGCTCCGGCGCGGCCTCGGGCTCAGGCGCTGCCTCGGGAGCCGCTGCCTCGGGAGCCGCTGCCTGGGCAGGAACTTCACTACCTTCAGCCAACAGGTTTAGGCGGGCGATCAAATCCAGATCGTCGCCGGCCGGCTCAGCTTCATTCTCCTCGAGTTCGGCGAGCAGCCATTTGATCTGGTCGAACGACTCAAGCACCAGGCTCACAGCAACCGGCGTCACCACCAAATCACCATCTCGCACCTTGCCGAGAACATTCTCCGAGGCATGTGCCACTGCCTCCAATCTAGGCAAACCTAAGAACCCGCAGGTTCCCTTGATCGTATGAACTAACCGGAAAATATTACCAAGTAGGTTTTGGTCGTTCGGATTTTGCTCCAAACGCACGAGCTCAACATCAAGCTCGGCGATGCTTTCCGAGGTTTCCGTGAGAAATTCACTAAGCAGTTCGTCCATAACAAATACCTATTTGCCGCGGTTCGTTACAAAGCTTAAGCCGGTTGGGCGCGCCGCGATCACCTCACATCCGCCATTAACCTAATTCACAGCAGATTAAAATCCTGTTAACGCGATGGCTAGGCTTCAAAATTAAGCGATTACCGCAATACGACCTGGGTAGGACCGCAGAATTGGGTAGACCCGCTGTTTATCGGAGCAGGTTTGTATTGGCTGGCATTCCCGCCCGACAAGCAGGCTAGCCAGATGCCCTCATCACGAGGCTGACCCGGTCCCGTTCGACTTGCGTCGTCAGAGCGAAGCCAAACTTGGCCGCCGTTTCGCGTGCGAGAAATGCAACAACCGACCTGGTATCAAGGTCCGTGACTTCAGTTGCATTTTCTAATGCATCCGCTGATGTCGGATTAAGCGCTACGCCGGTGCCAATCGCCTCGACTGTCACATCTGGGTCATTGTCACCGAGCGTGACTTGGATATGCCCTTCCTTGGCTACGCAATCACAGGCAATCGTAATCAGTTCAAGCAGCAGCTTCGCACCGCCTGCCGGCAACTGGACCGTTTCCAGTTCTTTGTCGTCTTCGAATCGTAATTCCAGTTTTCTGGTCACAACATAGTCTTGAGCAAGCCTACGGGCCGCACCAAGGTTATGATCTGACGTCGAACCGGCGCCGCCAAATGCGATCCGAAAGAAGCCAAGCCGGTCAGAGGATTGGCGTGCGCTGCTGGAGACCAGCTTCAAGGCGTCTTCGCCAACCATGGAGATATCCTCGATACCGAACTCCTCAACCAACTCAATGCCGTTGACGGTCGCACTGACGGGGCTCACCAAATCGTGACAGATCCGGGAAACGATCAAATCGAGTATTCGAAGCTCAAAGGACATGCGGACCTACTTTTCACATTCATGCGACCAAAGGACCTTGCACTATAATTGGCTTGGAAGCCGGTTCGTCAAGACTGGAGCGCACGGACCCTCATGCGTCTCAGGAGCCGGGGCCCCGATCAGCTTAACTATCTTTGATATTGCGTGACCCGAGAGAAATCTCTGGTATACCAGATTTCCATGCGTCCATTCGGGCGAGTCCTAGCCGATCGAGACAGATGAACGACATGACCACTCAAAGCAAAAAACGCCGATCCGGCGCCACGCCAAAAGGCCGGCAAGTCGACCCCAGCGCTCTGTCGCAAGTGCGCGACGCGCTCGGGGCGCAACCACGCGAGCGAGCTCTCTTAATCGAACATCTGCATACCTTGCAGGACCGGTTTGGACATCTATCGACAGCCCATCTGGTAGCGCTTGCCTCTGAAATGCGCTTGGCCATGGCGGAGGTCTACGAGGTTGCCACGTTCTACGCCCACTTCGATGTGGTGGACCAAGGTACTGCACCTCCGCCGGCCGTTACCGTGCGAATTTGTGACAGTCTTACCTGCTGCATGTTGGGCGCCGACAAAGTTTACGAAGAAACCCAGGCGCGGCTCTCATCCCAAGATGTGCGGGTCGTGCGCGCCCCGTGTATGGGCGCATGCGACACAGCGCCCGCCGCCGCCATAGGGCACACATTGATCGAGCACGCTGATGCGGAAGCTCTGGTGGCCGCCGTCGGGACCGGGGCTAACCGCCCGATCAAGGCTAAGGCGCTGGACGCTTATCGCGCCGAGGGCGGGTACGACCTTCTGGAAAAATGTCTTGCCGGAGGCGTATCGGCCGACGCCGTCATCCAAGCTCTCGACGGGTCTGGTCTGCGCGGCCTCGGCGGCGCCGGATTCCCGACCGCGCGCAAATGGTCGATTGTACGCGACCAGCCTGGCCCGAAAGCTGTGGCGGTTAATGCCGACGAGGGCGAGCCCGGCACCTTCAAGGACCGCGAGTTTCTGGAAACCGACCCGCATCGTATGCTGGAAGGCGCAATGATCGGCGCCTGGGTGGTCGGTGCATCCGACGTCTACATTTACCTGCGGGACGAATATCCCGAAGCCCGCCACGTGTTGGAAGCCGAAATCCCGAATATAGAGGCCGCAGGCATCGCGCCGCATGTAAAATTGCATCTGCGCCGGGGCGCCGGGGCCTACATCTGCGGCGAAGAATCGGCGATGATTGAGAGCATTGAGGGCAAACGCGGTCTGCCGCGCCATCGCCCGCCCTATGTCGCTCAAGTTGGACTTTTCGGCCGACCGACGCTGGTCAATAACGTTGAGACCCTGTTCTGGGTCCGCGATATCGTCGAGAAAGGTGCGGCGTGGTTCGCCGATCAAGGTCAAGACGGCCATCCAGGTCCGCGCACCTACTCGGTCTCGGGTCGGGTTAAGAACCCGGGTGTCAAGATCGCGCCCTCCGGCACCACGGTCCGTCAGCTGATTGAAGACTATTGCGGTGGGATGGCCGACGGTCACGCGTTCAAGGCCTACTTGCCTGGTGGTCCGTCTGGCGGCATCCTGCCAGCATCCATGGGCGATCTTCCGCTCGATTTCGGGCAGTTGGAGAAATACGGAAGTTTTGTCGGCAGCCATGCCGTGGTGATTCTCTCGACCCAAGATTCGGTGAAGGACGCGGCGCTCAATCTGATGCGGTTCTTCGCGCATGAGAGTTGCGGGCAATGCACGCCTTGTCGGGTTGGCACTGAGAAAGCCGCAGATCTGATGGCGGACGGGAACTGGGACACAGCCTTGCTAACTGAGCTTTCGACCGCCATGCGAGACACCTCGATCTGCGGTCTTGGCCAAGCGGCAAGTAATCCAATCACAAGTGTCATGACGTATTTCTCGGAAGACCTATGACAACCGGCGGCGAGGACCAGACGATGGCCGATCAAATACGCTTCGAACTCGATGGCAAAGATGTCACCGCAGCGGCGGGTGAGACGATCTGGCAGGTCGCCGAAAAACATGGCACCGAGATTCCACATCTCTGCCTGAAACCGGCTGATGGATATCGCCCGGATGGCAATTGCCGGGCCTGCATGGTCGAGATCGAGGGCGAACGCGTGCTCGCTGCCTCCTGCATCCGAGAGCCTGCTGACGGCATGAAGGTCACCACGGCCTCCGAACGCGCCAAAACCGCCCGCAAGATGATCCTTGAGCTGTTGCTTGCCGATCAGCCGGAGCGCTCGGTAGCGCATGATCCGGCTTCCGGGTTTTGGCGCCAGATCGACGCGGCGGCACTTGATGCCAGTCGTTTTACTGCCGACGCCAAACCAGTGCCGGATTCCAGCCATCCCGCGATCGCCGTCAATATGGATGCCTGCATTCAATGCGGTCTTTGCGTTCGGGCTTGCCGCGAGGTCCAGGTCAACGACGTCATCGGCATGGCCGGGCGGGGATCGAGTGCCCGCATCGTCTTCGATCTTGAGGACGACATGGGCGCCAGCACTTGCGTCGGCTGTGGTGAATGCGTCCAGGCCTGCCCGACCGGCGCTCTGATGCCGAAAACCTTGCTCGACGTGAACGGTATTTTCGCCGGCAAGGTCGACCGATCCGTCGACAGCGTTTGCCCCTATTGTGGCGTCGGCTGCCAGCTCTCCTTCCATGTCGCAGACGGCAAAGCCGGGAGCGAGACTGGGAGCGAAAACGACCGCATCGTGCATGTTGAAGGCCGCCCCGGTCCCGCGAACCAAAGCCGCCTCTGCATCAAGGGCCGCTACGGATTCGACTACATCCATAATCCGGAACGCCTGACCAAACCGCTGGTCCGCCGCGATGACGTCGCGCGCGGCGCCTCTCTGCCATTTGATCCGAGCAATCCCTACACCCACTTCCGCGATGCCACTTGGGATGAGGCGCTGGATCTCGCCGCTTCTGGGATCACCCGCATTCGCGACCGCGACGGTGGCAATGCGCTGGCGGGATTTGGCTCCGCCAAGGGCTCGAACGAGGAAGCCTATCTGGTGCAAAAGCTGGTGCGCACAGGGTTCCGCACGAATAACGTCGACCACTGCACCCGTCTCTGCCACGCCTCCTCGGTCGCCGCCTTGATGGAGACCATCGGCTCTGGTGCTGTGACAGCCCCGTTCGTCGAAGCCGGAAACGCTGACGTCATTATCGTCATCGGCTCCAACCCGACCGTGAACCATCCGGTTGCTGCCACCTTCATCAAGAACGCCGCCAAGGCGGGTGCTACGCTGATCGTCATGGATCCGCGAGGCCAGGCATTGACCCGCCATGCCGACCACATGATTCAGTTCCGCTCGGGCAGCGATGTGTCGCTGTTAAACGGCATGATCAATACGATCATCGCCGAGGGATTGACCGACCAGCAATATATCGAGGGCTTCACCGAAGGTTTTGAGGCGCTGAAGGAACGCGTTGCCGAATTCACACCCGAGCGCATGGCACCGATCTGCGGCATCGAGGCTGACACCATCCGCGAGATGGCCCGGGTTTATGCGACGGCGGAGCGCGCCCTCATCTTTTGGGGCATGGGTGTCAGTCAACACACCCACGGGACCGACAACGCCCGCTGCCTGATCTCGCTAGCCTTGATGTGCGGGCAGGTTGGGAGACCCGGCACCGGCCTGCATCCCTTGCGCGGCCAGAACAACGTGCAAGGCGCCTCTGACGCCGGTCTGATCCCGATGTTCTACCCGGACTACAAGTCGGTCGAGGCCGAAGAGTTCGGGGGTGGTTACGAAGAGTTTTGGGGCACTGAACTTGATCGGAACAAGGGTCTGACGGTGGTCGAGATCACCGACGCGATCTACGAAGAACGGATCAAGGGCGTCTACATCATGGGCGAGAACCCAGCGATGTCGGACCCGGATCAGAACCACACCCGAGCCGCCCTTGCCAAGCTGGAGCACCTGGTGGTTCAGGATATCTTCCTGACCGAAACCGCAGCCTTCGCCGATGTCGTGCTGCCAGCCTCCGCCTTCCCGGAAAAGGACGGCACGGTCACCAATACCGACCGCCGGGTGCAGATGGGCCGCCAGGCGCTCAACCCTCCAGGCGACGCCCGGCAGGACTGGTGGATCATTCAGGAAATTGCCCGACGCCTCGGGCTCGACTGGAACTACACGCACCCGCGCGATGTCTTCAACGAGATGCGCCGCATGATGGGCTCGCTCACCGGCATCACCTGGGAGCGGCTGGAGCGCGAGGGTGCCGTGACGTACCCCTGCGCCGATGAAACCTCCGAGGGCCAAGGCGTCATATTCTCCGGCGGCTTCCCGACGCCCAGCGGGCGCGGCAAGTTCGTGCCAACCGAAATCATTCCACCCGACGAGGTGCCGGACGCGGACTACCCGATGGTGCTGACCACCGGGCGGTTGCTGGAGCATTGGCATACCGGCGCCATGACCAGACGCGCCAGCGTCCTCGATGCGATCGAGCCGGAGCCCGTGGCCCATGTTTCGCCCGATGATCTTGGCCGACTTGGCCTGGCACCCGGCGCGAAACTCAAGGTCGAAACCCGACGCGGCGTGATCGAGGTGACCGGGCGGGCCGATGATCAGGTCCCGCAGGGAGTGATCTTCGTCCCGTTCTGTTTCACCGAGGCGCCTGCCAATATGCTGACCAATCCAGCGCTCGACCCGTTTGGCAAGATCCCGGAACTAAAGTTCTGTGCGGCTCGAATTGAGGCGGTGGTCGAGGCGGCGGAATAGGGCGAGCGCCCTTCGACACGGACCTCGGTTACCGCTTCCAGGAAGGCGCGGAGCGACTATCAGGGATCTCGCGGGGAGGCTTGGTCGAGATCCCGGCTCTCGCGTTGCTCGGCCGGGAAGCAGCGGGTTTTGTTATGGTGTAGCAATATCCAACCAGAGATCGCGCCAGGTTGGGTTCTCCGCTTCGATCAACTCTTCCTTCCAGACGCGCCGCCATCGCTTGATCCGGCGCTCTCGGTGCGCAGCTTCCGCGACCAGTTCCCATTGTTCGAACCAGACTAGGCGTGCGATTCCGTACTTTTGGGTAAAACCAAAAACAGCCCCGCTACGATGTTCGTGAACTCGGCGGATTAGATCCGTGGTCGAGCCAACGTACAAAGCTCCACGTGGCCGACTGGCAAGGATGTAAGTTGCAGGCTTCATTCCCAAGATATGAACGGGTCAGGAGCTGAATTCTCAATTTCCACCGCTTCCCGGAAGTCGCGGAGCGACTATCCGGGACCTCGCGGCCATGCTTGGTCGAGATCCCGGCTCTCGCGTTGCTCGGCCGGGAAGCGGGAAGAGTGCGGAGGTCGGCGGGGAAGCGGGACAAGGTGAGAATATACGAGATCCGCATTGAAGGGCGCTCCCTAACTCCAGATTCGGCCGCCCACTACCAAGCGCGTGCTTGCCATGCAGGCTGGGGCATGCGTTATTGCCCCTCATGTTACCGTCTCTCAGACCCGGCCTGATCCTCTACAAGCCCGGCAGCGACAAAAGCGCTGCGCTGGCGCGGTTTGCCGTTGATTTGATGCAGCGAGGCTGGAAGGTCGGCGGCGTAGTTCTCGATACCGTCTTCGAGGGTGAAGAGCGGATCGGCTTCGATCTGGTTGAACTGGACACCAACGAGCGCGTCCCCCTGTCGCGGCGCACAACAACCGGCATCCAGGTCGGTGAGTGGCAATTGGACGAAATTGCAATCGAGCTCGGCGCCAGAGCCATCGCACGCGCCCGGGAACGCGGCTTTGACTTGATTGTCATCGATAAGTTCGGACCACTGGAAGGCCGAGGCCTCGGTTTCATGCGCGAGATTGAACGCGCACTTGAAAGCGGCATCCCAACCCTCGCCGCCGCGCGCGCCGAGTTTCTCGAGGACTGGGATCTGCGCGTCCCGCAACGAGCCGAATTGCTGCGGCCTGAATCCAGCGACCTGTGGCGCTGGTGGGGGCCGGACCGGATGATGGAAGAACTGGCGCGCGCAGTGCCGGATGTTCCCTGCGCCGGTATTACGGTTGGCTTCAACTGGACCATGGTCGAGGGGCCGGATGGCAGCGGGCTGGCCACGACGCCGAACAAGGGCAGTGGCGGTTGCCGGACCATCGCGGAGACCGGATCCCTGGCGCAACGATCTCTGGCCGAACTGGCGCGCATGGCGCTCTCGGTCAATCCCTACGAACGCGCGATCGGTATCGCAGCGATCAACGCTGCGACCAACCGTCGTGACATGATCGGGCCAAGTGGCGACGGTCTCTCAACCGACCCCGATGGCCAGAACGGGCATACCGTTATCATCGGGCGGTTCCCACAGCTCGAGGAAAAGGTTCCGGGCGCGATCGTGCTGGAACGAAACCCGGGTCCGGACGACCTGCCGGCCGAAGCCGCGCGCCTTGTCATCCCCGGATGCAGCCGATTGATTGTAACCGCTTCGGCGCTGGTCAACGGCACGCTCCCATCGTTGCTGGAAATGGCCGAGGGCGCCGAAGTAAGCCTGGTCGGGCGCGGCACGCCGCTGGCTCAAGGGTTGCACGCCTACGGCATAGACCGGCTCGCGGGCTTCATTGTCGACAAACCAGACGGCGCCCGGGCCGTGGTCGCTGAAGGTGGCGGTGCACGTCAGTTGAAACCGTTTGGCCGAAATGTGGTGTTAGACGCGCGCCAGACGCAAAGCACTCACGATCATTCGGCCTTGCAGGCGATCCGTTCCACCCCGTCGTAGATGACGAGCGTATCGCCGACCTTCATCGTCACCCAGCAGTCATCCCACTGCTTGCGGCTTTTGGCCTCGACCTGAACCGTTCTGGCTTCAGCCTTGAACTCGATTTTGGCGGAGTCGCCAGCCGAGACCGCGAGGTAGCCTTTTTGCCATAGCTTCACCCGCACATTCGCCTCGGTCGAGCTATCGTTTCGCACCATCACATGGTCCATTTTCGGACCAGGCGGTTCATCCTCGCCACACCCGGCAAGGCCCAGTCCCATGACCAAAAACATAAACATCGCTAGACTGCGCGACATGATCCCACCCGTTCAAATTTCCCTATTTCGTGATTGTGCACCGATCGGTCGAATAATCGCAAGTGACTAATATTTAAGAATAAAATGCTCCTTAAATCCAA
>JABIRP010000101.1 GCA_018699735.1 Rhodospirillaceae bacterium
ACCGGCATGCTGCATTCGCCTGGCGTGATCGAGACCGTCGCCCGCGAACTCGATGAACACGCGGCCGGTGTGCCTCTGGTGGTCGACCCCGTGATGGTTGCCAAAGGCGGACACAAGCTCTTGGAGGACCGCGCACTATCAGCTTTGAAGTCACTGATGCTGCCACGGGCGACGGTGCTCACGCCGAACTTGCCGGAAGCGTCACTCTTGAGTGGGCGCGAGATCCTGACCGTCGATGATATGCGCGGTGCCGGCGATGCATTGCTTGAACTCGGCGCCAGATCGGTTTTGCTCAAGGGTGGTCACCTTGAGGGCGACGAGGTGGTCGACATCTTGTTCACACATGAGGGCGTCACTGAGTTTTCCAGCCCTCGGATTGTAACCCGCCACACCCACGGCACCGGGTGCACCACAGCCTCAGCCGTCGCGGTTGGGATTGCACAGGGCATGGCCACTGAAGAAGCCATCCGCCGCGCCCGGGCCTATGTCCTGGCAGCGATCAAAACCGCTCCAGGTTATGGCGGTGGTCACGGCCCGCTTAATCATGCCCATACGGTTTGGGTCGGGTCATAGGCAAAGAGAAAGGGAGCCAGTGAAACTCTTACGCACGATCCTGGTCCCGCTTTTCTTGAGCTTTGGCACCCTACCCGCACAAGCCGATGAGGTCTGGCTGGAGCTGATGCTGGCGATCGATGTGTCTGGCAGCATCGTGCAGAAAGAATATGACCTTCAGATCAAGGGCATTGCCGCTGCGTTCAGGGCCGAACCCGTGATCGAGGCGATCGCGGAAACCGGCGCCCGCGGTATCGCCGTCTCGGTCATGATGTGGTCTGGAGTAGGCGAGCATCGCGTTCTTGTCGATTGGACCCATGTGCGAACCCGACCCGAGATCGAGCAATTGGCAACCACGATCGAAACCATCGACCGCCCATTCGCTGGCAATACCGCCTTGGGCGCGATGATCCGAACGGCCATACCTCTGTTCGCCGACAACGGTTTCGAGGGCAATCGCCGGATCATAGATGTGTCAGGCGACGGTGTGCGAAACGAAGGCCCCGAGACCAAGCTGATGCGCGACGAGGCCGTTGCAGCCGGGATCACGCTTAACGGAGTGCCAATCGGCGAGACCGATCTTGATGTTTTTGATTATTATCGCGACCACGTCATCGGTGGGCCGGGCTCTTTTGTGATGAACGCGCGCGGGTTTCAGGAGTTTCCGGACGTATTCCGGGCCAAACTGGAACGGGAGATCCGAGGGCCGGTTGTTGCCACTGCACCCTCACACCGTCGGAAAGGATAAGACACATTACAATATCCAGCGACGACACCGAAAACCCGTGGACGATCCTTTCGGCGCGCTCAATCTATGACAACCCCTGGATAGAGGTGGTCGAGCACAACGTGTTGAACCCAAGCGGCGAGCCTGGGATCTACGGCGTGGTCAAGCTGAAGAATTTGGCCGTTGGCGTCCTTCCGATCGATCGCGACGGCTCGACCTATCTGGTCGGCCAGTATCGGTTCCCGGGCGAGTACTACAGCTGGGAACTCCCTGAAGGTGGAGGTGCGATGGACCAGGAGCCGGTTGTCTCAGCAAAGCGAGAACTGCTGGAGGAGACCGGACTTGTCGCGGCGCAATGGAGCAAATTCATCACCATGGACCTCTCCAACGCCATCAGCGATGAGCGCGCAATCGGCTTTCTCGCCTGGGATCTGGAGCAGCACCCACCGGAACCCGAAAGCGACGAGCGTATTGTCATCCGACGCGTAGCATTCAAAGATGCATTGGACATGGCGATGACGGGGGAAATTCGCTGTGTCTTTACCCAAGCAATGCTGTTCAAGGCCGTCCTGATGGTCAAGAATGGCGATCTGCCGGATGCGTTAGCGCGCCGGTTGGGAAATTAGGGCCGGGTAGAGAGCTGAGACAGTTTCCATAATGCCCACAGCCTTCGTCATCCTGAGGTGCCCGACCAACGGGAGGGCCTCGAAGGACGCACATCGGTTCCGCCGTGCGCCCTTCGAGGCTCGATACGCTCGCACCTCAGGATGACGAAGAGTGAGAACGGAGAACAAAGAATATGACAGATGGTTTTGACCTGATCCTCGCTGGAGGGCGGGTGATCGACCCGGCCGAGGGGATCGACGGGCCCGCCGAGGTTGCCTTCAAGGATGGCAAGGTTGCAGCCGTCGGCCAGGCCCTTAGCCGAGATGGGGCGCCTGATGTCCGAGACGTTGCCGGCGCCATCGTCGCGCCCGGATTGATCGATCTGCACACCCATGTCTATTGGGGTGGCACGTCGATCGGCATTGATCCGACAGACTATGCCCGACGGTCCGGCACCACGACCATGGTCGACGCCGGCACCGCCGGGGCGGGGAATTTCGCTGGTTTCCGCAAGCACGTGATCGAGCCCATCGACCCACGCGTCTTCGCCTATCTCAACATCTCATTTCCCGGCATCTTCGCATTCTCCAAGGAGGTGATGGTCGGCGAGTGCCTGGATCTCAATCTATTGCATCCGATTGCCTGTCGGAATGTCGCCAAAATGAACGCTGATCTCATTATTGGCATCAAAGTGCGAATTGGCGCCCGGACCAGTGGCTCAAATGGCGTGCAACCGCTTGAAGTCGCGATTGAGGTCGCGGAAGATGCCGGCTTGCCGGTCATGTGCCATCTCGACTGGCCACCCCCGAGCCGTATGGAGGTCCTCAATCGCTTGCGCCCGGGCGATGTGTTGACTCACTGCTTCCGCCCCTTCCCCGGCGCCCCGTCCACCTCTGATGGCGCGGTGCGCGAAGAGGTCGCAGCGGCACGCGAAAAAGGCATCTTCTTCGATATCGGTCACGGCATCGGATCCTTCGGTTTCGCTACCGCCGAGGCGATGCTCGACAATGGATTCCTGCCCGATGCGATTTCCAGCGACGTGCATTGCCTGTCGATTGAGGGGCCGGCTTACGACCAACTGGTGACGCTCTCCAAATTCTTGCATCTCGGCATGGACATACCCGAGATCATCCGCGCCACCACTGAGGGCCCCGCCCGCGCGATCAGCAAACCGGAACTGGGATCTCTGAAACCCGGCACCATTGGTGACGCCACGCTGCTCCGTGTGATTGACGACAAGGTCACTTACGTCGACTCTCTTGGTGAAACCCGCGACGGCAATCAGCGTTTCTCGCTCGCTGGCGTGGTGTTGGACGGCAAGTGGTGGGACGACGGGGAAGCGCTTTAACGCGCCTCGTTCCGTTGCATGAACGGCCGATGCAACGATAGACGACCGTGGAAGTCCGGATCGTATTGCTCGAACTCGAAAACTAGGAACAACACGTCGACCTGTTCGCCGTCGCTCGCCAACGGCATCATCAGGCGACGGTAGACCGTCTCGAACATTCCGGTTGCCCCTTGGGTGACCACGATGACAGTGTCGAGGTTTGCCTCATGGGTCGTGGCCGCCAAATCATAGGCTTGAAGTTGAACCGCCAAATGCTCAGCGGTATAGACCTCATCGAACCACTCATCCGTCGATTCACGAAACCGCTCGACCAACTCAGTACCGAGCAACCGGTGGCGATACCGACGCGTTGTTTCGTCGACCCAATAGACATCGACCAAATTCACAAACGGTAGATAATTGGGAATTTTCCAGGGCTCAATGTCTACTCGGCTGGGCAATCCGCCGTCCCGTAGCAAGGATTTCCAGTAGGCATAGACGCCATTGAGCATATCGGACTCAATGGCAGCGTCGACCGCGTCGCCGACAATCAATTTGGACGAATCTGGGTTATGCGTCACATGCCCGCCTTGGGCGGGTGGTTCTCATGCCAGTGCCGCGCGATATCGATCCGGCGGCAAATCCACACATCCTTGAACTGCATCATGTGATCAAGCACCCGTCTCAACCCCATCGCTCGGGCCGGATGACCTATGAGGCGCGTGTGGAGGCCGACCGACATCATCTTCGGATGGGTCGCCCCCTCCTCATACAGCATGTCGAAGGCGTCTCGGACATGGGTGAAGAAATCATCGCTGGTGGAGAACCAGCCCCGCGAGAACTTCGAGTCGTTGTTGACCATCGTATAGGGCACCACCAACTGCTGATGGCCGCCGACATCGACCCAGTACGGCAGCTCATCGTTGTAGGCGTCGCTGTCGTAAAGGAAACCGCCCTCTTCGACCACCAGGCGCCGTGTGTTCTCGCTCGGACCATGGCGGCAGTACCAACCGAGGGGCCGCTCGCCGGTCGTGCGCTCGATCGAAGCGATGGCGCGCCGAATATGATCGCGCTCCTCTTCCTCGCTCAAGTGGAAGTGCTCGATCCAGCGCCAGCCGTGCGAGCAGACGTCGTAACCACCAGCCCGAATGGCCTCTGCAATGTCAAGATTACGCTCCAGAGCCATGGCACAACCGAAGAACGTCACCGGAAGCTCCCGCTCCTGAAACTGTCGAAGTGCCCGCCAGACACCAACCCGTGAGCCATATTCAAACATCGACTCGGCCGCCAAATCCCGACTACCTGGCGGGTTCGGAACGCCGGTCGCTTCGGTCAACGCGGCCTCGGACTTGCCATCGCCATCTAGATAGTTCGGCTCCGAGCCCTCTTCGTAGTTGATGACGAAATTGACCGCGACCCGCGCATCTCCCGGCCATTTGGGGTCGGGTGAATTTTGGCCATAACCAACGAAGTCGCGTGGATTGTCATAAGCCATGAATTTCCGCTTTCCGTCTTTCCAATTTTAGTAGAGACAGCCAGCATGCGCCGGGCTTGGATGACCTGACAAGATACAGAATGAATACAGCATGAACCGACGAAGCAGCGTAGAGCGTCAACGACACCCTCGATATTCTTGAACGAGCCTGCTAGATACTCGGTACCTAATTCAACGGTCCAACTTAATGACAGAGTCTTCGGCACCCGAGCCCGACGCGGCGCAGTATGGCAGTTCGCGCCAGCGAATCGTGTCGCTCTTGCGGGACGACCAGTACCAGCGTGCCTGGATATTTGGTGGCCTAACCGGCATCACGCGCTGGCTGGAGCTGTTGGCGCTCGGGATCTATGCCTATGAAGTAACAGGCTCACCCTTCCTCGTGGCGCTGTTGCCAATCCTGCGCATGTTACCCTTGACCTTGTTCGGGGCGGTAACGGGTGCTCTGGCCGATCGTTTTGACCGGCGGGACTTTCTGCTTGCCAGCGTGGTCTTGGTGCTCGCCATAACCGGGGTCATGGCCTGGATCTCCTGGACCGGGGCGATAACCTTTACGCATGTCGCCATCGCCTCGTTCCTATCGGGATTGTTCTGGACCACCGATATGCCGGTTCGCCGACGCATCATTGGCGATATCGCCGGGCCCGACCGCCTATCGCAAGCGATGGGCCTCGATGCCGCAACCAATAACCTGACCCGAATGATTGGCCCGCTGATCGGCGGTGTGCTCTATCAAACCTTAGGGTTGACCGGTGTTTTCATTCTCTCGGCGGTGACATATGCGCTGTCGTTCTTGCTGGTCCTTGGCCTGCGGTCTTCCGACGACGCCGCACCGAGCGAGGAGGAGGGCGTGCTGGAAGACCACGGTATCGCCGCCGGTCTTCGCACCCTACGCGATGCGTTGGGCGACCCGCATCTGCGCCGGCTTCTGGCCGTGACCGTCGTCTTCAATGTCTGGGGATTTCCCTTTATCTCCATGCTGCCGGTGATCGGCAAATCAACCTTTGGGCTCGATCCCTCCCGGGTCGGTCTGATTAGCAGCTTGGAAGGGTTGGGCTCCTTTATCGGCGCGCTGGTCTTTGCGTTTATTTTGCGCCCGTCAATGTTCCTGCGCGCCTACGTCTGGAGCACCGCCGCCTATGTGGCGTTGATCGCCTGCCTCGGGGTTGCGGGCTACCCGGCTCTCGCCGCGGCCCTCCTGATCGTGATCGGGTTGGCCAGTGCCGGGTTTCAGACCATGCAAAGCACGCTGTTCTATCTGGCGGCGCCGCCCAAAATGCGCAGTCGGATTTTCGGGTTGCTGACAATTTGCATCGGCGCCGGGCCATTCGGCTTCCTAAACGTCGGCCTGATGGCAGAAAAATTCGGCGCTGAAATGGCGCTTCTCATCACCGGTGTCGAGGGTGCGGTGGTCCTCTTGTTGATCGCCATCCCCTGGACCGAACTGCGCCGTCCCGGCGGCTGAACCGCCGAGTGTCCGTGATGCGCCGCGTCATGATCATCGGTCCGTCTGGAGCTGGAAAATCAACATTCGCGCGACGCCTGAGCGAGAAGACCCAGCTGCCCGTTGTCCATGTCGACCAAATTCTCTGGACCGAGGGTTGGGTGAACCGACCGGACGACGACGTGCGCCGTCTTGTCGAGGACGCGGCCGGTCACCCGACTTGGATCTTTGAAGGCAACCACGCCGCCTCCCTAGACCTGCGCTTGTCTCGCGCTGACACGCTCATATTCCTCGATTTTCCAACCAGAGTTTGTCTGTTTCGAATTCTGAAGCGTGTAATCTGCGGCTACGGCCGGGTCCGGGCAGACATGGCACCGGGTTGCCCTGAGCGGTTCGATTGGGAGTTCCTGAAATGGGTCTATAGCTTCAATCGAACCGAAAGACCGGGTTTGATCGAGCTTATCAAGCAGGCCCCGCAAGCGGTCGTTGTTCATCGTCTTCACGATCGAAAAGCCGCCGAATCGTTCTTAGAAACGGCATAAATAGCCCGTCCGCATAGCGTCAATTTGCGACCAAATTCCGCTATGCGATTTCAACATATCTGACATGGCCGAACGGCATTTGAAGCGCCGTCAATTTGGGTGCAAAACGCCGCCGCCAGGACGCGGTTCGGGGCGGCGGATCACCAGCGACACAAATACCAAACCTCGCCGTCTATGGCCCATCGTGACGGCTTTCCAAGCCTCCTGGCTAGGAGCGTATTGCGCCGTGGTGCTTCACACCACCAGTGGTTCGCGACGACGTCCAGGAGGCTTGGAAAGCCGCCAATTCGGTCTCGATTCCCGGTCCCTCGGGGTGTCAGAGACGCGTGACGATGCAAATGCATCGCTAACGCGCCTCTTCCTACCGAGGAAACGGGAATCGAGATCACGAGGGGTCATAGACGGCGAGGTTTGGTAGTGGGTGAGACGGGACTCCTGCTCAACCCATCCCCCGTGCTTGGCGGGCGCATATATACGAGCAGGAGTTCGACCCATGCCGATCCAAATGGAACGGCGCGACACGCTTGATGTCGCGCTGGCCTGTGGCCTCAGCGACTACCCGTTTTGGGCCAGTTGTGAGCGCCGCCTGACCGACGCCGACATCGCCTGCGCGCTTGCCGAAGACCGATTGATCGCGCCGGATGATGGCCGCGATCCGAACGCACCGATGAGTGCTGAAGAGCATGCGGCCCGCGTGGCCTGGCTGGTTCGCCATGGCGACTACGATCGCTTCAGTGTCACCCTTCGCGATGGCAAACTGGCCGACGGCAACCACCGCTTCGCGGCAGCCCTCTTCGCTGGCGTTGAGACGCTGACCTGCGTGCTGATGGGCGACACCGCCGAGATGGCGGAAGCGGCTTAATGCCGGAAGTGGCGCATGCCGGTAAAGACCATGGCGAGGCCTTTTTCGTCGGCGGCGGCAATGACCTCGTCATCGCGCAGAGAGCCGCCCGGCTGGATTACCGCTGTAGCGCCCGCCTCGGCCGTTGTGATTAAGCCATCCGCGAACGGGAAGAAGGCATCGGAAGCAACCGCTGAGCCAACCGTCCCAGGCTCCGTCGCCCCGACCTCTTCGGCCGCCTCGACGGCCTTCAAAGCGGCGATCCGGGCGCTATCGACCCGGCTCATCTGCCCTGCACCGATACCCACTGTGGCGCCGTCCTTGACGTAGACGATGCCGTTGGATTTGACGTGCTTGCAGATCCGGAATGCGATCATCATATCGCGCAATTCGCGCGCATCCGGCGCCCGCTTGGTGACAACTTGGAGGTCGCGTTTGTCGACCCGACCACTGTCGCGCTCCTGCAGCAGGAAGCCGCCAGCCAAGGCCTTGATGACGATGCCCGCAGCACCCGGATCCGGGATGCCGTCGGTCAACAGAAGGCGAAGGTTTTTCTTGGCCCCAAGGATCCGGCGCGCGTCGGCGTCGGCACCGGGCGCGATAACCACCTCGGTCAGGATCTTGACGATCTCCTCGGCGGTTTCCCCGTCCAAAGGCCGGTTGGCGGCGATAATACCGCCAAAGGCACTGACGGAGTCGCAGGCGAACGCACGGTGGTAGGCGTCAACCAGTCGCTCGTCGAGTGCCACGCCACAGGGGTTCGCGTGCTTGATGATGGCGATCGCCGGCTCATCGAACTCCGAGACCAGTTCGAACGCCGCATCGGTATCGTTCATGTTATTGTAGGACAGCTCTTTGCCCTGGATCTGGCTTGCCGTGGCAACACCGGTACGAGTGTCGTCGGGGGAATGATAGAAGGCGGCTTGCTGGTGCGGGTTCTCGCCATAGCGCATCACTTGCGGGGCAGATCCAGAGAACGTGACCCGCCTCGGAAACCCTTCGCCGACTTCATCCGCCAGCCAGTTCGAAATCGCGCTGTCGTAAGCCGCCGTGCGCGCGTAGGCAATCGCGGACTGCCTGCGTCGAAAAGCGAGCGATGTGGCGCCGTCGTTCGCGTCCAACTCTCCGAGCAAGGCCTCGTAGTCTTCGTTGTCGACGATCACGGTGACGAAATCATGGTTCTTCGAGGCTGCCCGGATCATCGCCGGACCGCCGATATCAATGTTCTCAACACAGTCCTCGAAGGCAGCACCGGAGGCGAGGGTCTGCTCGAACGGATAGAGATTGCAAATCAGCAAATCAATTGGCTCGATACCATGGTCATCCATAGCGCTCACATGCTCGTCGATATCGCGTCGGGCCAGTAGGCCGCCGTGGATCGTCGGGTGCAGGGTTTTGACCCGGCCGTCCATGATTTCGGGAAACCCGGTCTGCTCTGATACTTCCTTGACGGGAACCCCGGCCTCGGCCAGTGCTTTTGCGGAACCGCCGGTGGAGAGAATTTCCACGCCTCGACCCGTCAGCGACTTACCAAGGTCGACCAATCCGGCTTTGTCGGAAACCGAAATCAACGCTCTCTTCACGGATACCAAATCGGGCGCGGTCATCGTCACTTAGCTCCTCTTCATCC
>JABIRP010000102.1 GCA_018699735.1 Rhodospirillaceae bacterium
GGCGCTCACTGCGGCGCTCACTGCGGCGCTCACTGGCTGGGGCACCTGGACTTGAACCAGGACTGACGGAATCAGAATCCGCTGTACTACCAATTATACTATGCCCCAGCGGTCTGCGCGATATAGCGGTTGCTCTGACCCATGGCAAGTGGCCCGCAAGAGAACGGAGTGGTTCCTTCCGATCAATGGCAGAAATTGGGGGACGACTCGGATCAATAAAGGATTAATCTCGCTCAAATATCCCGTGGCGCGTGACAGGATCGGCCATGCAGGTACAATCAAGTTTGAAACTGGCGCCGGGATGAATGCGGCGCGCACCTAAAGGAACTGAGTTATGTCCGATACCCGGCTGCCCGAGTCGGGCCAGCAGGCGGGCAAAAGCCGGCATCGACGCCATGGATTCTCCCGGCGCTCGGGTCGCCATACGTCCGATGAAACCGTGCTGGCCGCGCTGGATCTCGGTACCAACAATTGCCGCCTGTTGGTAGCGCGTCCGAACAAACGCGGGTTTAGCGTCATTGACGCTTTCTCACGAATCGTTCGCCTAGGAGAGGGATTGGGTCGAAGCGGACATCTGTCAGAGCCAGCAATGGATCGCACGATTGAGGCGTTGAAAGTCTGCGCCGACAAGATGCACCGGCGCCGTGTTACGCGGTCCAGGGTCGTTGCAACAGAAGCGTGTCGTCAGGCGGAGAACTGCGATGAGTTTTTGCTTCGCGTGCGAGACCGGACCGGGCTGGTGATAGAGATTATTTCCAACCAAGAAGAGGCGGAACTGGCGTTGAATGGATGCGTTCCCTTGCTCGACCCGACAATACCTGACGCCATCGTTTTCGACATTGGCGGCGGTAGCACTGAGATCGCGTGGGCCAAGCGCGATGCGGCAGGTATCCGACAAGAATTGGCGGTCATGTCGATTCCTATTGGTGTGGTAACGCTCGCCGAACGATTCGGTGGGGATAGTTATGAGCCAGAGGATTACCGCGCGATGATCCGCGAACTTGCAGATCCGATTCGATGTTTTGACGAAGAACATGGAATAGCCAAGATTTTCTCCGATGGACGAGCGCAGATGGTCGGCACCTCCGGCACGGTGACCACGTTGGCCGGCGTGCATCTGAAACTGCCGCGATATGTTCGCGATCGGGTCGATGGCGTCTATCTGAAGTACGAACAGGTACGCCGGGTTGCAGACGATCTCGCCACCATGAATTTTGCCGGCAGAGCCGCACAACCTTGTATTGGCACGGAGCGGGCGGATTTGGTGGTTGCTGGATGCGCAATTCTGGAAGCCATTCTGGATCGTTGGCCGGCACCCCGCATCAGAGTTGGTGATCGGGGCGTTCGCGAAGGAATTTTATTTGGCCTGATGGAGGACCAGCCGTGAGCCGCAATGTTTCAGGAAAAGGCGGTTCACGAAAAGGTGGTTTTGGACGAAGTGGAACTGGCCCCGGTGGAACTGGGCCGGGTGGAACTGGGGCCGGGCGGGGCGGTAGCGGCTCTGCTGCGAATCCGTCGCGAGGCGGGGGGCGATTAAAAACGGTTCGGGTTCGAACGGCTAAAGGACGCAAAGCATCCTCGCAACGTTGGTTGGCCAGGCAACTGAATGATCCTTATGTTGCCGAGGCACACCGACTTGGCCTGCGCTCTCGAGCGGCTTTCAAGATCATTCAGCTTGATGACCGGTTTGGAATATTTAGGCGCGGGGCTCGTGTCGTCGACCTTGGTGCTGCGCCCGGCGGGTGGACGCAGGTGGCGGTTGAGCGAGTTGGAGCACTTGAGAACACTGGCCTCGTCGTCGGCCTTGATATGCTGGAGATGGAGCCGGTTGCGGGCGCCGAAATTCTATTGGCCAACATCCATGAAACCGAGTCGGTCGAACGTTTGCGCCACCTCCTCAATGGATCGGCGGATGTTGTGTTGAGCGATATGGCGGCGCCAACAACCGGCCACGCGTCGACCGATCACTTGCGCACGGTTGCTCTTTGCGAACTCGCGCTCGATTTCGCACTTCTAGTATTGGCGCCTGGTGGCACGTTTGTCGCCAAGGTCTTCAAGGGGGGGGCCGAGGGAGGACTGCTTGGCGAACTCAAACGAAATTTCACGAGTGTGCGTCATGCAAAACCGGAAGCAAGTCGGGCCGAGTCGGCGGAAACCTATGTTGTCGCAATGGGATATAAAGGCCATTTACCCGACCCCGAGGCCGATTAAATAGCCAAATAGCGTGCAAAACTGCCGCACGTACGTCTTCGCGCTTCACAGCGGCGCTTTCAGATGTATATTGCGACGCCACCGCTAGACCGGAGGCATTATGGAAATTCGCGACGCACTAACCTTCGACGATGTTCTTTTAGAACCCGCAAGGTCGTCCATCCTACCAGCACAATGTGACACACGGACCCGGCTGACCCGGTCGATCGAGCTTGGCATACCTTTAATGTCGGCTGCGATGGACACTGTTACCGAGCATCGTCTGGCCATTGCCATGGCGCAGCATGGCGGCATTGGCGTGGTTCACAAAAATATGGATATTGATCGCCAGGCGGCCGAAGTGCGCGCGGTCAAGAAGTTCGAGGCTGGCATGGTCGTCAATCCGGTGACCGTGCACCCGGATCAATCTCTGGCTGAGGCGCTAGAGATCATGGACCGGCACAATATCAGCGGCATTCCGGTCGTGCGCCGCCGGTCCGGTCGTCTGGCTGGAATTCTTACCAACCGAGACGTTCGATTCGCCACCGACACCAGCCAGCCGGTCAGAGAATTGATGACCAAGAAGGTTGTCACGGTAACCGAGGATGTCTCTGCGGAAGAAGCGCGTCATCTCCTTCACAAACATCGGATCGAGAAACTTCTGGTGATCGATGGAGATCGCAATTGTGTTGGCCTGATTACCGTCAAAGATATTGAGAAGGCTCAAATGCATCCGAATGCCTCCAAGGACATGCAGGGACGTCTGCGTGTGGCGGCGGCGACGGGGACCGGCACAGATGGGATCGCCCGGGCGGAGGCGCTGTTCGAAGCTGAGGTCGATGCCATTATCGTCGATACGGCTCATGGCCATTCTGATGGTGTTCTGAGCGCTGTGACCGAAATCCGGCGATTGTCCAACTACACCCAGCTTATTGCCGGCAACGTTGCGACCGCCGATGGCGCGCGGGCGCTGATCGATGCCGGCGCCGATGCGGTCAAGGTCGGGATCGGGCCGGGTTCGATTTGCACGACCCGCATGGTCGCCGGTGTCGGGGTGCCGCAGCTAACGGCGGTGGTCGATGCGGTTTCTGTCTGCCATGACCATGATATCCCGGTCATTTCGGATGGCGGGATTAAGTACTCGGGTGATCTTGCAAAGGCGCTCGCGGCCGGTGCGGATTGCGCGATGATCGGGTCTCTCTTTGCCGGAACCGATGAAAGTCCGGGCGAGGTGTTCCTTCACCAAGGCAGGTCTTACAAATCCTACCGCGGCATGGGTTCGATCGGCGCTATGGCGCGCGGTTCTGCCGACCGCTACTTCCAAGAAGAAGTTTCGGACAACCTGAAGCTGGTACCCGAAGGTATTGAGGGGCAAGTACCCTATAAGGGGCCGATCACGACAGTTTTGCATCAACTGATCGGTGGATTGAAGTCTGCCATGGGCTATACCGGCAACCCGACGATCCTGGACATGCACGAGAACAGCCGATTTCTGAGGATTACGAATGCGGGCCTGCGTGAAAGCCATGTGCATGACGTCACAATCACCCGCGAAGCCCCGAACTATCGCCCGAACTTGTGATCCGGCCTATGTCGCCTCGGGTCAGACAGACGAACGAGGTTTAAAATGACACCCGGCGCGCGGCTCGCGGCCGCTATCGAGATTTTGGATCGAATTGCCGGCGACCCGCGCCCGGCGGATCGCATCGTGACCGGGGAATTGCGCCGGCGACGCTATGCCGGGTCGAAGGACCGGGCGGCGATCAATCGGATCGTTTATGGCACGCTCCGCAGACGGGCCCGGCTCGGCTGGTGGTTGGTGCGCCATGCTTTAGACCCCAATTCAGCCCGTGCCCTGGCCATAGCAGAGCTTATGTTGGGCCAAGGGGCTAGCGATACTGAGGTGTCAGAAATGTTGAGCGGAGCTGGCCATTCAGCGGCGCCGGCTGAGCCAGATGAAGCCGCATTCATCACGGCGGTTTCGGGTTCCGAGTTGGAGCCAAGCGATATGCCGGAAGACGTGCGCCTGGAATGTCCTGAATGGCTTTATCCCGATCTCGTGCGCGATCTGGGTGACGCCAGTTCCTCTATATTGGAAGCGCTTCGGGATGAGGCGCCTTTCGACCTTCGTGTCAATCCGCGTGACCCCGGCAAGGGCACTCGGCATCGCCGCGAACAAGCCGTCGTCGAGCTTGCGGCCGCAGGGATTACTGTAGAGCCCACGACGTTGTCACCGATTGGGCTGCGGGCCTCGGCGCGCCGGCCGATAGATCAGTTGAAAGCGTACCGCGATGGCCGGATCGAAGTGCAGGATGAGGGCTCGCAATTGGCGGCCTTGATGCTCGATGCACGACCGGGCATGCAGGTTGCGGATTTTTGTGCCGGCGGCGGCGGCAAGGCCTTGGTTGCCGCAGCCATGATGCGCGGCAAAGGGCGCGTGCTGGCAATGGATGTGTCCGAGGCCAGGCTGACCCAGACCGCGGAGCGAGCCAACCGAGCGGACCTTCACAATATCGAGCGTATGGTTTTGGCCAGCGAAACGGATCCGGCGTTGGTGCCGATGGCCAAGGAATTCGATCGTGTCCTGGTCGATGCTCCATGCTCGGGCAGCGGCACGTGGCGCCGCAATCCGGGGGGACGATGGCGCCTCACAGCCGATGATCTCACTCGTTATGCAGACTTGCAGGACCGGATCCTAAGCGCCGCCAGCCGGCTGGTCCGTCCCGGCGGCAGATTGGTTTACGTCACCTGCGCCCTGTCCAGACGTGAGAACGAGGATCGGGTAGAGGCATTCATGGCGCATGAGCCCGACTTCCAGCTACTGCCCGTTTATACTGTATGGCAAGAAACACTCACGCCACTCGGCACGCCAGCATGCCCATCGGATGGCAACTATCTACGTCTAGATCCACACCACCATGGCACTGACAGTTTTTTCGTCGCTGTTCTTGAGCGAAAATTACCCAGCTAAATCCTCGGTGGGTAGACGTAGTCCGGAGCCAGGGATACTTTAATATATGAGGATAGATGAGAGCGGGACGAGAGGCTCTCGACATGGGGTAAGAGGAGCCGGGCAATGAGCCGGCAAGACATAGACTTTCGATCTGCGTCAGTTACGGATGCGGCGGCAATCGCAAGGGTTCAAGTTGACACTTGGCGCGATGCTTATGTCGGCATCTTGCCGGATCAATGTTTGATCGACATGAGTGATATCGGCGCCGCAGCGCGCTGGACGACGGCAATTGCTGAGAATAATGATCCGGAAATGTTCGTCGTGGCGGTTTGGAACGGCGAAGTGGTCGGGTTTTGTCAGGGCGCGATTTCCGAGTTCGATGTCAGCGGCCCACCGGGCGCGAAGGTCGATGGGGCTGGGGTGATCCACACGCTTTATGTCGATCCGAGTTTTCAAGCGCAGGGTATCGGAACCGCAATGATGTTCTGTGTCGCCGACCGCTTACGGGAGGTTGGTTGTCGGTCCTTGATGTTGCTGGTCTTAAGCGAGAATCGGACCGGTCGCGGCTTTTATGACAAACTTGGCGGCGTCGCGGGCGAGGAAATACCGTGCGTCGTTCTTGGAAACCCAACCCACGAAACGCCATATCATTGGCCGAATATAGCCACCCTGCTGGACGAACTGGAAGCAGCAATCTCGTAGTCAACGCGGCCAGGAACAAGGCCGCTTGTCTGCGACCGGACCTTCGGATAGCTTCCGCGCCTCGCCTCCGAGCCCCATCCCCGAGCGGAGCCTCGCATCCATGACCGATCGCGTTCTTATTCTCGATTTCGGCAGTCAGGTGACCCAACTTATCGCGCGCCGCGTGCGCGAGGCCGGGGTCTATTGCGAAATATTTCCATTCAATGCCGATGTCGAACGGATCCAAGCGTTCGGCGCCAGCGCGTTCATCCTTTCTGGCGGGCCGGCGTCGGTCGTGGCTGATGACACGCCGCGCGCTCCCTCGATCGTTTTCGAGAGCGGGCTGCCGGTCCTAGGGATCTGTTATGGCCAAATGGCCATGGTCGACTATCTCGGCGGCCAAATCGAGAGTTCCGATCATCGCGAATTCGGCCGCGCCGTGGTTGACGTAAAAGGCGGTTGCGCAATGTTTGACGGTGTCTGGGAAACCGGGACCAGCGAACAGGTTTGGATGAGCCACGGCGACCGGGTAATCCAACCGCCTGAAGGCTTCGAGGTTGTCGCCGTTAGCGAGGGCGCGCCTTTCGCCGCCATCGCGGATGATGCGCGCAAATACTACGGTTTCATGTTTCACCCCGAAGTGGTGCACACCCCGCATGGGGCGGCGCTCCTGGCGAATTTCGTCAACAAGGTGGCGGGCTGCAGTGGTGATTGGACCATGGCTGCATTCCGCGCGCAGGAGATTGCCAAGATTCGTGAGCAGGTTGGCGATGGCCGGGTAATCTGCGGGTTGTCCGGCGGCGTCGACAGTTCGGTCGCGGCGGTGCTGATCCATGAAGCGATCGGTGAGAGGCTGACCTGCGTTTTCGTCGACCATGGATTGCTGCGCGCCGGAGAGGCGGATGAAGTTCTGTCGCTGTTCCGGGGCCATTACAACATTCCCCTCATCCATCGCGAGGCGAGCGATCTATTTCTGGGTGAGCTTGATGGCGTCAGTGACCCGGAGCTTAAGCGCAAGACTATCGGTCGGCTCTTCATCGAGGTGTTTGAGGAAGAGGCCAACAAGATTGAGGGTGCCGAGTTCCTGGCCCAGGGCACGCTTTATCCGGATGTGATCGAGAGCGTGTCGTTCACAGGCGGGCCCAGTGTCACGATCAAATCGCACCACAATGTCGGCGGCTTGCCGGAACGCATGAACCTAAAGTTGGTGGAGCCGCTTCGCGAGCTGTTCAAGGATGAGGTGCGGGACCTCGGCCGTGAGCTTGGCTTGCCCGAGAGCCTGGTCGGCCGCCACCCGTTCCCGGGCCCTGGCCTGGCCATCCGGGTGCCGGGCGAGATCACCCGCGAGAAGCTCGACATCCTGCGCAAGGCGGATGCGGTTTATCTCGATGAGATCCGGTCGGCGGGCCTATATGACACAATCTGGCAGGCCTTTGCGGTGCTGCTGCCGGTGCGCACGGTCGGCGTGATGGGCGACGCGCGCTCCTACGATTACGCCTGCGCGCTGCGGGCCGTAACATCGACCGACGGCATGACGGCAGATTATTTTCCATTCGAGCACGACTTTCTTGGTCGAGTGGCGACCCGCATCATCAACGAGGTGCGAGGCATCAACCGGGTAACCTACGACATCACCTCAAAACCGCCGGGCACGATTGAGTGGGAATAACGCGAAGCAAGTTTTTATCAATCAAATCAATAAGTTAACGACTTACGAACAACCTACAAACTCGATCCGCCACGTTGACAACCCATTGAAATCCTTGTATTTTGGTTTTCGTAACCTACGAAAAATCATCAAAAAGGGATGATTATCGAATGATCGATAATGAAAGTACGGAACTTAGGGTCATTGACGGCGGTCGAACAGACGCCTGGATAGTAGAGCAGCACAAACTTCCGTTCCGAAAAGGTAAACCAAAAATATTTCGGACAAAGAAGAGTGGCGCATTCTGGTCGTTTTCAATGTGGATATCAGAGGAAGACAAATACTTTACCAAATCATTGAAGACCGATGATTTGAACGATGCTTTGGATAAGGCAGAGGCATTATATATCGAGGTACAAACTACGGTTAAAGAAGGACGGAAAGCGACCAAGATTTCCTTAACGGCGATGATCGACCGATATCTCGATTACCAGCAAAACCGTGTTACGAAACGACTTATTAAATCAGATCGATTTGGAACGATAAAATCACGCATTCTAATACTCCTTCGCTTCTTTCCAAAAAATAAGAGCGTGTCTGCAATCAAAGGTGCAGATTTTATGGAGTACACTGAGTTTCGCCAGGGGGAAGGGGTGCAGTTGTACACCATCGTCCAGGAGCGAGCGGAGTTGAAATCGTTTTTCAAGTGGGCACTGCATCAGACTTATATTTCTCCGCACCAACTCCCAATGTTCGAAGAAATAAGGAATGTTAGAGCGAACAAGCGCACAGACTTCCTAACAAGAGAATATCAAGCGTGTTACCAAGCGCTGAGAAGGATGATCAGGGACGAGGTAAACCCAAGACGGAAGAAGGACATCGAGATATTCCGAAACTTCTTTCTAATTATGGGGAACAGTGGCATTCGTTTTGCCGAAATGCGTCGAGTAAAATGGCGTTTCGTCCGCAATACATACAAGTTCAAAACTGACGACGCTCACCCTGATGGCATCGCAGAGATCTATTTACCTGCTGATATGACGAAAACAGGTGTTGATCGAACTGTGATCGCGACCGCTGTTCCGTATCTCAAGCGACTACGCGATCTGTATGATGATCCTGAAAGTGATGACTTTATCTTCGCCAACCTAAAGAATGGAAAATCATTATCGAAGCAGTTCTACTATCGACATTGGGATATGATGTTGAAAGAGGCAGAGTTGGATGAAAGATTTCCAAAATTAACCATTTACTCGCTGCGACATTACTACGCGACAATGAAGATGCTAAAAGGCGTCCCGATTTACGATCTTTCTCTTACGCTGGGTTGTTCGGTTGTTTATATCGAGCAACACTATAGTCACGTCCGCTCGCCACAGGTCGCAGAACGGATATCGAGGATGGGGTCGAAGGAGAAATCGATGACTGAAATCATACCGTTTTAAGATTTCTACCGTAGAAATTATCTGACTAGGTGGGACCGTGATGAGGAAACTTCTGATAGCGCTGACATTGGTGTTCTGTGCAAGCGCGGGGGACGTAGAGGCGCAAAAATATTGGGGATCTAGTTTTCACCGTCGTTGCTTACTAATAAAAATGGATCCTATTGCCGCAGACATTTGCAGATCGTACATCGAAGGCGTGATAGCCACGCTGGTATCTCCATATGGCGTCAAGATAGAAAACTTGTGCATTCCAAATTTGTCAAAAGATAGCGCCAAGTACAAGATGATGCGTGCAGTTGAGAGGTACTTTGTAGACAAAAATATAATCGTTTACGATCTTTCCGCCCCCGAGATCATAATACGAGCAATACGAGCGACATATCCCTGCAAATAGACGTCCCGTGAATGCGAAGAAGCATAAGACGCGTCACACACGACATACAATCGACTTCGCCCTCACACGCCCATTAGAACGTGACTGTGTGGGCATTTACCTATCTACGTATTTTTCGGAGCAACGATTGA
>JABIRP010000103.1 GCA_018699735.1 Rhodospirillaceae bacterium
CCAGAGCTAGGGCCAGGGGCTACCGCAATGTCGACACCTTCATAACCATGATCTATCTGATCGCCGCACCACTCGGAAAACTCATCAATTCCACTTGAAACGTCGAGGAGCCAAAAAACCTCCGTCATGCGGTTTGATCAGCGCATGGTCGATCAGCTCGCTACAGGTATATTGATGGCTTCCCATCAGATGCCGCAATAAGTCCAGGGAGAACTGAAATCCGACGACGGATGCCGTTTGCAAGGCTTGTTTGTCCATCGGATCAAGCCGATCCATCCGCGAGAGAACAATGCTTTGAACGGATCCCGGCACGTTTTCTCCGGTGGATTCCTCGGCACTCCGCAGTAACTGCTCAAGAAATAGCGGATTGCCTTCGGCTCGCTGAATACACTCTTCAGCAATGCGTTTGGAAATCTCAAAATAGTCGCCAACCATGTCCAGGGCTTCCTCAGCCCGCAATTGGCCGAGGTCGATAGTCGTCAGCGCCGCGCCATCGGCCTCACTCCGCCAGGAATTATTGATCGGGTCGCCGTCAAAACGACTGGTCAGCACGAGAATAATCCGGTGGTTGGGAACTGCCGCCGCCAGATTGGCTGCATGATTGAGGACGATAGAGTTGGCCCAGTGGATGTCTTCGATTTGAATAAGGACCGGCCCGGCGGCGCTTAAAGTCGTAACCAGACCGGTCAATGTTTCCTGCTTACCGCGGTTACGATAGTCATTGTTCATCGCATCATATTGCGAGCGCAGTTCGGTTGGCTGCTCCAAATCCAGCAGATCATTCAAATGGACACGATTTTGGGGCGGAACCAGGCCACTCTCCACGGCCTTGTCGGCAGTGGCCGCGCGGATGCGCTTGTCCGTACCAGCCGGCAACTCCAGGAGACTGCGAACCAATGTTCGAATAGCGTCCTGCCCTTTGCCGACGCCGAAATCCATGACCAGAGACTTATGGCGGCTAAACCCGCCCTCGACCGCCAATGCTTCGACTTCTTCAAGCAGGCGGCTCTTTCCAATGCCAGCCTCACCACGCACATAGATGGTCTGACCGCGACCGGTTTCCAAACAATCCTCAATCGCCCCACTGAACTGACGCAACTCATGTCGGCGCCCGACAAACCCGGTGCGATTTGTGGCCCCGCCAGCACTACCGAACTCCTCCAGACGCCACACCGTAACATTGCGGTCTAGGCCAGGGATTGAGACATCGGCGAACTCAGTGCATTGGATTTGATTGGCAAGCCCTCCTCGCACCGCATCAGACAGGTAGGTCTCGCCCGATTTCGCGAGGTCTTGAAGCCGCGACGCCAGGTTCACGGAATCGCCGGTGATGGTGTATTCCTGATGGCTCTCGCTGCCCATGGCGCTGGCGACGACCTGACCGCTGGCAATGCCAATGTGAACCGTAATCGGTGGCTCAATACGTTGCACGGCCTTGTGGATATCCAAGGCCGCTCGCACAGCGCGCTCCGGATCATTTGAATGCGCGACCGGCGCCCCGAAGATTGCCATCACCGCGTCGCCGATATGCTTATCGACGGTGCCGCCGAACGAGGCGATTATCTCGTCTGACGCTTTGAAGTATGTGTTCAGCATCGCCCGTGTCTCTTCGGCATCAAGTGTGCTGGAGAGTTGGGTGAAGCCAGAAATATCGGCGAACAGGACCGTCACCTGGCGGCGTTCACCCTCCAATTGCGGTTCTGCTGCCACCGGTTCGCTGGTGGTGACTGGGGTCGAGGCGGCAGTCGGCCCAGGATTGGTCGCGACGGGTGTTTTCGGGCCGTTGCCACTAAGCTCGGCGATCGCGACCGTGATTTTCTTTCGGTGGCCGAGTGCCGCAACACCGAGCTCTTTCAAGTCATCGTTGCTTAAAAGGACAAGCGTTTCCGCGTCGATCGCGTTCTCTTCGAACGCGTCCACGTGTTGTTCAAGGCCAAGACGCCTCAAAAATTCGGAAACATCCACAGCCATTCGACAGCGCCCCTGACATACGGTTTGTTTGGCCGGAAGGAACCGATCGTGGTGCAACTGCAAATCAAATGCAATTCGGGAATTTACCAGACCACCGCGTTACCGCTTCTCAAACACCTCATTCAGAAAGGCAGTGATATCGGAAAGGCTGTTGTCATCGAACACATCGTTATGGCCACTGTCGGCATAAAGCTTGAGTGTCTTGGGTTCAGTCGCGGCGACGAATAACTGTCGACCGTGCGTGACCGGGATCAAATCGTCCCGTTCACCGTGGAGGATCAACAACGGCGCCGTAACCTTGGCGATTCGGGCCATTGAGTCAAAAGGATCCTTTAGCAACCAGGCGACGGGCACGAACCAATATCGCTTTCGGGCAATCTCCAAGATCGAGGTGAAAGGCGCCTCTAATACTATGGCTCCGGTCTCGCGTTCAGCCGCCATTGATACAGCGACACCAGTCCCGAGCGACTCGCCATACAGAATGATCGACCGGGCGGCGATGCCTTCGTGCTCAAGATGGTCCAACCAGGCGCGACCATCGGCGATCAGACCGGATTCGCTCGGGCGTCCGGGGTTCCCGCCATACCCCCTGTAGCTCGCGAGCAAGACCCCGTAACCCGCGTCCGCCAAGCCACGCGCCTTATATCCGCGATGCCCGATATGGCCGGCATTGCCGTGAAAAATGACCACAACCGGTCTGCTTTCCGGGGCCGGGCGGTACCATCCGAGCAAGTTCAACCCGTCTGCCGTAGTCACACGAACCTCCGAAAAGTCGGAGACCCCCGCCTGGACCTTGTCCGGTAGTGATGTGTTCGCTGGAAAAATGATCCGCCTTTGGAAGGTGAATAAAGCAGCCACCAAAAGGCTGTAGAGCAATATCCCAACAATTAGAGCTTTGAGCATTGCTCATGTCCATAAAACCAGAATTAGACCGATAGTTCGCGCAACTTAACGCGATATCATATAGTTATCCTGATCGGTTGTCTTGGGGGCGGCGATTGAGCCGGGTTGGAACGAGGTTGCATGCAAGCATCTATTTATTGGCTGATGCGCCTGATGGCGGTGATGGTTCTAGCGCTCATCATCGCCACACCTGCCAGTGCGCTCAGAATCCAATGGTATGTCGAGGTTCTGGCGCATCCTGTGACGCGCAAACCTGTTCTTGAAGCCCGCGTGCTCACCCAGCGCGGTTTCCGCTTCCATGTCGGCCTTCACGAGGACCGCAGTGTTTGGGGTGAGTTCCGCTTGCCGCGATCCAGCCGCGATCAGTTGACGACCAATCGATTGCCGATCTACTGGATCGACGACAATGACCCAATTGATCTCGATAAATTGAAGCAGCTTGAGGTCGGCTTCACGACGACCCTGTTTAAACACGAGGGCCAAAACCTCAAATTCATCATCTGGGGTTCAACACCACAGGGCTTCATTCCACCGACGCTGCGTCAGATGATGCTCGGTGAAAAGCTGCACGTCCGATACTGGACGCTGATGGGTGAGAAAAAGATGGTCGAGATCCCGCTCAACCGGGCCAACGCCGCAATTGCCCAGTTCCTAAAGGTCCAACCACTCGATCGAAAATCGGCCAAGAAGCAAGAGCCGGCAAAAACTTTTTCGGTGATTGCCAAACGGTATCTCGAGGTCTGCGACGAGCTTCGGTACTCCGGCAATGATCGCGACTACGGCACCTGCCGGGAGCGGTTCGTATTGTGCAGCGAGTCACCGGAACAAACCGCAGAGTCCTACAAAGGGTGCCTCGGATTCAGTCCTTAATGTACGTCACTTGGGGCGCACCCAGAACATGGCGCTGACGACCAAAGTCAAAGCAATCGCTTCGGTAGCCCCAACGGGCTCATCCAACAGCACGGCGCTCGATACAACACCGACAACCGGAATGGCGAGCGTACCCACCGCGGCTACTGTCGCCGGCAACATCGTGACCACCTTCAGGTAGGTACACTGGCAAAACACCATGGCGACGAACGTCGAGTAACTCCAGCCGACCAGAGCCGAGACGCTGTAGCTGTCGACATCGGGAACGCCTTCGACCAACGCCATTCCGATCACGATGGGCGTGCCGCCAATCAGCAGGATCCAACCCGTCAGAACCGTCGCCGGCACTCCAAGCGCGTAGTATTTGACCGCCACCGTACCCGTGGCCCAAGTCAATGCGGCGAGCAGAAGAAGCCCTGCCCCAAGCGGCGCTTGATGCAGCGCCGCCAGGTCGCTACCGATCAGGACGACCAACCCTGCCAGGCCAAAGCCAAGTCCAACCAAGACCCGCCAGGTTAAACGCTCCTTGAGAAACCAACTCGCGAGCAACGCCGCCCAAACCGGCATGGTGAACGCAATGATCGCGGCCCGCCCGGCTGGGAGCAATGGCACACCAAAGGCCGTCGAGAGATGCCAAACCGTGATGTTGAAGAAGGACAGCACCAGCATCGCCCGTAGCGATCCGGCTGGCAGCTTGAGGGAGTGGCCGCTCATCCGCGCGATCGCCAAGAGAGCCAGTCCACCACCGAGCACACAGCCAGAGCGAAACGTCCAGGGCGGAACGTCGCCGAGCGCCGTCTTCATTGCCGGCCAATTCAGCCCCCAGGCGACTGACAACACCGCGAGCAACAGATATCCCACCAGGCGCCGTCCACCCACACCCGCAAGCATGGAGGCCGCGCCTTCATTTCCGAGATTCTGGCTCACCCAATCCCCCAACCATAAAACTATGTGCCCCCTGTACAACAGAGTCCGGCACTGCAGGTGCTCTCTGCGGCCACAACACGAGACTGTCAATCGAATCCAGCCTCAGAGCCCTTAAAAGCTCCGAGCGTCGGTTTGACGATCTATACGGAAATGTTGATGATTTCAGGGGTGCTGATTGGTGCGCGGGCACGGTTCGCAAAGTCGGAAATAGGGTTCTCGTCGCGCTCTTCATCGCCACCGAACCGACCGCCAGAACCGAAACCACCAAGGTCTCGGCGCTCTTCGCCAACGCCCTGGGGCTCATTCCCTGAACGGCTCGGCGCCAATCCATCGGCCTCATTCACTGGCCCATCGATAGCAGGCGTTCCGCCTGTTGGGGCGACAGCCTCGTCGCCAGTGGTCTGGCTTGATGCTGCCTCGGTTTCAGTCGATGGCTCGAAAGCGCCTACACCCTCGATCTGCGGGATGGGAGCACCAGACGCACTTGCTGGCGGAGGCGGAGATGCTTGAGACGCGGCGGCATCTTCAGCGTCTTCGCCGCCTTCGCCCTCGCCGAACGCCTTGGCCAGCTCCTCTTGACGCAGCGCCGCTGCTTCGGCTCGAGCATTCGCAATACCTGCAGCTGCGGCCGCCGCGACCCGCCGGTCTTGTGAGGATGGGTCGGCCGGGGCAAGGGCCGCCGCCTGCACTTGAGAGAGCTTGCGAACCGTCGCATCGGGGTCGCCTGAGACCGGGCTAGCATCGATCGACACTTCGCCACCAACCGCATATTGCCGGCCGTCCGGTCCCGATTGATAACTGTAGCTTGGTGAGCCGGCAAAGGCGCCACCCGTGGCGGCATGAGCCGCTTCATGGGCGCGGACCTCACGGTCCCGCGCTTTCAATTCCTGAACCTGGCTTTTCTCGGCATCGGTCAAGCCGCCGGGGGTCTCAGGCTCGTCTTCACCACCAGCCTCTTGTGCCGCCGTTAGATTGGTACCACTGACAACGCCACCAGCGATTTGGCCACGCGGTGCTTCTTGCTGGTTGGGATTGACGCTTTGTTCGCGATCGGAAGCCGTCGACTGGCGATCGGAAAAAGCTTCGACCGTGTGGTTGTCACGGCCTGGAAGAGTATCATTGCGCGGCTGCTCGCGGCCTGGAAGGGCATCTGCCTGGCGCTCGTTGTCGCGGCCAATTGGGGCAACGATCCCTACATTCGACACCCCTTTTGACACACCTGAGCCATCACGTTCACCGGTCGTGGCTAACCCGACCGGACGCGCAGGTGGCGTTGATGTGTGAAGAGATGATGCTGCGATCGAGGCCATTCTGACCGTATCCGGTTTCTCCAAGGATGCGTTCCAATTCCAAATCTGGAACCCCGCTGGAACGCGCAAATCAGCATACTGCCGACAGGGCTAATATAAGATAATTGGGTTGCAGTTGCAATATCCGGCGTTTCCATTCGCTTACTCCCGAATAGTTACCGCCTCCCATACCGGTTCTGGGTTTTCGATTCGAGGTGGTTCGGGTATCGTCGACAAGGCGATGAGTACATTCCAAACACTCTCAACTGGGAGCGAGATAGTGGGCGCAAAGGATGGGCAACCAACCGGCATAGGTTCCGGGTTGGGGTAGAGAATGGCAGTCGACGGATACGAAATTGAAGTCTTGCGGAATGGCACGTGGAGCTTGTCCGAGCGCTTTCAGCCGAACGAATTAAGCAAAGCTCAAGCGCGTTGCCGGTCGCTGGAGTTGGACAAAAGCATCGACGGTTTGAAGCTGATCGAGGAAACGCTCGGACCAGATGACAGGTTCATTCCGAAGACATTGCTCCGAAAAACATTCGATCGCCAAAATGATGGCGCGGATACCGCGTCCGGGGCTCGTGATCGAGGCGCCGGGCTTGGGCATGCGCCCGGCCCGTCCGGCAAACTCAAAGCTAAACCGAAGAAATCAGCGGCCAAAAAGAAAAACCCAGTTCCGCGCACGGCGAAAGCGCGAGCGGCAAAGCCGGTTAAAGCACCAGATCAAAGTAAAGCGCCTGAAACCGTATCGGCCAAACCGAAGCGATTTTCTTTCGGCCAGATCATTGAGTTTTTCCGGGACACCAAGTTAGACGAACAAGAAGGTTCAGCGCCCGCGCACCAAACGGATAATACCCCAGGGGCCACTGGGGCGACTGCGTCAGCATCCGTTTCAAGCGCTCCCTCTCCGGCCGCTGTTACCATCAAAGGGAAAGCGAGCAACGGGAAAACAAGCAAGCGCCGCCCGCCCGATCCGGAGATGATTTCCCGCGGCGATGTCGGGATCTTCAAGGACGAGATCAACTATCCGACGCCGGACCTCATCGCGATCGATTCTACATTTCAACAGGGCATGAATTTTTTTGATTTCTCGCGGACGATATTTGAAAGCAAGGACGTCCAGGACACCAAAATTTACGCTTATGGCGTCTGTCTGTTCGTGGTTGGTGGGATCTTTGAAATCGAACAGGACATCGATCTGACCTCGACCCGAGGAACGAAAGTCCTGCGCTCGAGTATTTCACTGTTCATCACCGATGATGAAACGGTCCAGCATTTCGTCGACAATCTAGCCCGGTATCTTACAGAGCCGGATGCACCGAAATTCCTGAAAGCTGGTGCCCGGTCTTTCCGTTCTTATCGTGAAGGCGCCATCGAGCGCGTCGGCACATTGGCGGAGGAATGTTTCGGGCTCGTCGATCCGGTCACCGTAAATCTCGGCAACAAGGCCGAGGTCGGAATACTTTTCACCGACATCGTCGACTCAACCCGCATGACCAGTGAGATCGGCGATGATGGCGCCCAACGCGTCGTCGAGCATCACGAGGACATGGTCGACGCCTCGGTCAAGGAATTCAACGGCCGCCGGGTCAAGCATCTGGGCGATGGCCTGATGCTGTCCTTCGCCAGTTTGGACAAGATGATGCAATGCGCCCGCGCCATCCATCAGGCAAAACAGGCCGCGGCAGACGTTCAGATCGATGTGCCCGAGTACGCTATCAAAGTCGGTGGGCACTTTGGCGAGGCGATCGAAAAAGAAGGTGATTTCTTCGGCTCTACAGTACAGTTGGCGGCTCGGGTTGCCGGCGTCGCCGAAGCTGGCGAAGTCTGCTTCGTCAGCGAGTTCACCAATGTGGCCCAGCGCCTCAACATTGAGACGACCGTCAAAGGTGCCTGGGCGCTAAAGGGCATTACTGGTGAGCGCGAAATCATCACGCTCGGATAAATCGCGCGGCGTTTGAAATGCCAGCGCAAGGGGGAAACATGATCGAGACAACCGTCGCCGGCAGCTTGCCTAAGCCATCTTGGTTAGCCGAGCCTGAGAAGCTTTGGGCGCCTTGGCGCCTTGAAGGCGCTTCTTTGATCGAGGGGCAACAAGATGCCGCCCTCGCCTGGATCAAAATCCAAGAGGATGCCAGCATCGATATCGTCAGCGATGGCGAGCAATTTCGGAAGCACTTCGTCCACGGGTTCCTGGAAACCATCGAGGGCATCGATTGGCAACGCATGACCACCATGGGCATTCGCGATAACCGATATGACGCCGACGTTCCGACAGTTACCTCCGAGTTACGCCGTCCGGGCTCGGTGCATGGCGACGGCGCACGGTTTTGTCGGGAACGGACCAACAACAAGCTCAAAGTCACCCTGCCCGGCCCGATGACGATCTGCGACACCATCGCCGATGCGCATTACGGCAGCCGGCCCGAGATGGCGATGGCGTTCGCGGCCCTTCTGAATGACGAGGCCAAGGAACTTGAAGCAATCGGCGTCGATGTCATCCAGTTCGACGAGCCTGCCTTCAACGCCTTCATGAGTGAAGTCGGAGAATGGGGTGTCGAAGCTCTGCACCGTGCGACCCAGGGGTTAACCTGCAAAACCGCCGTGCACATATGTTACGGCTACGGCATTAAAGCCAATATCGATTGGAAGGGATCGCTCGGCACCGAATGGCGTCAGTATGAGGCGTTCTTCCCGGCCCTCAACGCCAGCCGGATTGACCAGGTCTCGTTGGAATGTGCCAATTCCCGGGTGCCTTTAACGCTTCTCGGCTTGCTCAAGGACAAAGAAGTCCTTGTCGGCGCAATCGACGTGGCGACGGACGAAATCGAGACACCAGAGCAGGTCGCGGCGACGTTGCGGGCGGCGCTGGAGTTCGTCGACCCCGAGCGCATGGTCGCCTGCACCAATTGCGGCATGGCCCCACTGGCCCGCCCGGTGGCGGAAGGCAAGTTGAAGGCCCTTGGTAAGGGGGCGGCACTGCTACGCAAGGAGTTGGGTCACGCCTAATTCCTCTAAGGCACCGCCAATCCTGATCCTGATTGGGGCCGCGTCGACCGGGCCATTGGCGATGAACTTGTTCGTTCCGTCGATCCCCGGTCTGACCCGATATTTCGAAACAGACTTTGCCACGGCACAGCTGACGCTGACGCTGTTTCTGGTTGGGATCGCGCTCGGCCAACTGATTTACGGCCCAATTTCGGACCGATATGGCAGACGCCCGGCGTTGTTGGTCGGTCTTGCAATCTATGTCGCCGCCAGCCTGCTGGCAGTCTATGCCTGGCGTATCGAGGTGCTAATCCTGGCCCGCGTGCTGCAGGCCATCGGTGGTTGCGCCGGTATGGTCTTGGGGCGCGCCATCGTGCGTGACGTCTATCCGCGAGATCGCTCTGCCAGCGTTCTGGCCTACATCATGATGGCGATGGCGGTCGCTCCAGCAATCGGCCCATCGCTCGGCGGCCTACTCGACGGGTGGTACGGGTGGCACGCCGGTTTTTGGGTTGTCAGCGCGTTCGGCGCATCCGTTTTGATCTTCACCCTAGTGATGCTCGACGAGACCAATAGCAGCCCCATCGACCGAATTGACGTGCGCGGGTTGATCTCAATCTACGGCAGTTTGCTCCGTTCGCCGGTCTTCATGGGATATACGCTGAATACGGCCTGCACGATCGCCGCCTTCTTCGCGTTTCTGGCAGGCGCGCCGTATGTGATGATCGAAATCCTCGGCCACCCACCGGTGGTCTATGGCCTTTACTTCGGGCTGATTTCTGTTGCCTACATTCTAGGAAATTTTGTCGCTGGTCGAATATCGACCCGGCTCGGCATAGACAAGATGGTCTTATTGGGGGTTGGCTTGGCGTTTCTTGGCGCAGGCTTTGGCTTGATCCTGTCCATGATAGACGTGGTAACGGCCTGGGCGATTTTCGTGCCGTTCTGTGCCGTCGCAATCGGCAATGGCATAAGCCAGGCGAATGGCGTCGCGGGAGCGATCGCGGTCGATCAACGCATCGCCGGCTCGGCTGCCGGTCTCTTGGGATTTTTACAAATGCTGGTCGCCGGGGTTGCGACCGTGGCCGTCGGATACTTTCAAAATGAATCCAGCAATCATGCTTCCGCCGCAACGTCGTTTGCAGCCATTATCGCGGCTCTGTTGGCCTACGCACTCGCGCGCGCGGGCCAACGTCGAGCCGCAATGGATCGATGAACGATCAGCGACCGAAAAACGGGCGCAGGACGAAGCGAACACCGGCCGCGATCAAGCCGACAAGCTCGGTGATCGCCGGCATCAAGAAGTCACCGGGTACCGTGGCGACGGAGGTCACGGGCTGGAAGGAACTGTTGACGGGAACGTTATTCTGAGTGGCCATGGGGTCCTCCATCGGCAAGCGGTTTCAACACCCCGCATGTACGACCGAAAACCCCAATTCCGCAGTGCAATTAAATCAGGTCAGACCTGATATTTCGGCATAGCTTCGGCAATGCTCCAGTTCCGACATATTCCTTCCCAAGAGGTCGGAATTACGACGCTACGTGGGCCTTTACGTCGCCCCGGATCTTGCGCGAAAAATCCTCCAGTTGCCGGGTCGCGGCATTGAACGCGTCGCGGACTGCGATGTAAGGGTCTTCGTGCGACTGATCCTTGTTCGCATGACCTTTGTTGACCGCGATTTTAGTCCCTGGCACGCCCATCGTTATTCGGACCTGATAGATCCGGCTCTTGTGCCCATGCTTATGCGGAGCCTCTATGACCACTGCGCACTCGCTGATGCGATCGAAGTGCTTGGCCATGGTGTCAATCTTCTCTTGGACCGCATTTTCCAAGGCGTCGGAATGGTCCATGTTTTTGAACGAGATCCGTACCGGGAAATCAGCCATTTGTATGCTCCTCATGCTTCGTTTGGGACTGTCTTCTGTCTAATTAAGACCGTCCATATGCAAGTCATACGACCGACCGAGCCACATAACGTAGTCGCTGTGATCGGTGATCGCGTCGCCAGTATTTGGATGAACGAATACCGTCAATCCCGCGCGGTTCAGCGCCATCCACGGGATCAGTGCATCGAATTGCGAGGGTTTGAAGGCGACCTGATAGCTCCACATCGGATGCGGTCCGACGGGCTTTTCATGAAACCGCCCCATGTCGATGTCGAAACCAGCCTCAATCTTCTCTCGCAACGCGCGTGCGGCGGGCACGGTGTCGGCGTCGAAGTAGACGTGGGCGTGGTAGCTTTCGATTTTGCTCGGTGGTACTTCGGTCATTCGGGTGTCTCCATTTGTTTAGACTCTTGACGTGGTCCTCGGCGCACAACTTGCAAGACCTCCCGCATCATACCGCACCAGAGTGCCGGCCGCGGCCTTGGCCAAGGTAGCTGTCAAAGAGCGCACAGACAGCCCGCACGACTGGGCGTCCGAGTTCCGTCATCCGAACGGTCGTTTTATCGAATTCCACCACTCCTTCTTCTATCATTTCAGCCATTGCTGCCACTTCCTCAGTGAAATGGTCCGAGGCGCGCCCGTACTCCCGAATCGCCGCCTCAAGATCGACTTCTAGGTCACACATCAGTTTTTCGATAACCGCCCGACGCAAGCGATCCTCGTCATCGAGCAGGAAACCTCGCGCCGTGGTCAGCGCCCCATCTTCTAAAGATCGGGCATAGCCACCGGCATCGGAGGTGTTCTGGACATACCCTCTCGGCAACACGCCAATGGCCGAGACCCCGAGGCCAATCAACGCGTCAGCTGTGTCCGTAGTATAGCCCTGGAAGTTGCGGCGCAGATTACCCTCGGCCAAGGCCTGGGCCATGGCATCATCGCGCCTGGCGAAATGATCCAGTCCAACACGAACATATCCATCCCGCTCTAAGGTCTCGGCAATCGCTTCCGATTGCTCGAAGCGTAAACCGCCGTCGGGCAGGCTCTCATCCGAAATCAATCGCTGGTGCGTTTTCATCCACGGGACATGAGCATAGCCAAACACGGAAATCCGGTCCGGCTCCATTTCCACCGCTTGCTCGACGGTCGCTACACATCCCTCTACCGTTTGGCCTGGCAGGCCGTACATTAGGTCAAATGAGATCGCCTCAATCCCGACCGCCCGCAGATCCGAAACAGATCGCGCAACCAACGGCCGGGGCTGGACCCGGTTGATCTGTTCCTGCACCTTGGCATCGAAGTCCTGCACCCCGAGCGAGGCTCGATTGACGCCAGATGCCGCCAACGCCTTAGTTTTCGCCATATCCAGGGTCCGCGGGTCAATTTCCACTGCGATCTCAGCTTCGGATGAGAGCCGGAACCGATCATTGAGCCGTTTCATGATGCTCACGAAATCCTCGTCCGCGAGGATTGTCGGACTGCCGCCGCCCCAATGGACATGGGTCACGGCCGGTCGTGCATTGATAGCGCCGGCGACTATATCTATCTCACGGGCTAAATGCTCAGTGTAGTCAGCGACCGGGTCGTAGCGCTTGGTAACTTTGGTGTGACAGCCACAATACCAGCACATGGATCGGCAAAACGGTATGTGCAAGTAAAGAGACAAGGTTTGATCTTCGCCGAGTTCGCCGAGCCATTTGCGATAGGTCGCGGCAGAGACCCCGGAATTGAAATGCGGTGCCGTTGGATAACTGGTGTAGCGCGGAATTTGGCGCGCCGCGTATTTTTCGATGACCTTGTCCATGACACAAATCTAGCAACCCATAAGCCGCACCGGTTTGACCTGAATCATTTGATGCACCAACAAAATGGTCCATGCAGTGCTGTCTGTGCGCACCGTTGAGATGAAAGAGCGGACTATGGGAAAAGTAGCGCACCAAATCGCCAGATCGGTGGACCAGGCGGCGGTCCTGGCATTCATGGAACAGGCAAACAGTTATCCAGGTGCCATTGATACGGTCGATCGTATCGACACCCACGGCGCCGTCGTCTTCCTTGCAGGTGATAAGGCATACAAGATTCGCCGGGCGGTCAAATACCCTTACCTTGATTATTCGACCTTAAAAAGACGCGGAGACTTCAGCCAACAGGAAGTCGACCTGAACCGCCGCACCGCGCCAAATCTCTACATTGGGGTCTTGCCGGTAACGCTCGAGCCCGGGAACCAATTCAAATTGGACGGAAACGGCAAGACCGTCGAATGGGTCGTGGTCATGCGACGATTCGAGCAAAACGCATTATTCGACCACATGCTGGAACGCGATGCACTGTCATCCGAACTCGTCGCCAATCTTGGAGACGAGATCCGCAGCTTTCACGATGCCGCCGAAGTTGTGACAACCCTGCCCCCGGCCTCGGGCGGCGGTGCGGACGGCATCAGATGGGTGGTCGAGGAAGGCTTAGATGAATTCCGTCAGGCGAGTGATCATTTCTCGGCAGAAGCGGTCGCGCGGCTCGCCGGACTATCGCAAACCGCTCTTGGACAACTGACATCTCTTCTGGATCAGCGAATGAAACAAGGAAGGGTCCGCAAATGCCACGGTGATCTGCATCTGCGAAATATCTGTTTGTTCGAAGGCCGCCCTACCTTGTTCGACGCAATCGAGTTCGACCCCCGGCTTTCCGAGGTCGACGTTCTCTATGATATCGCATTCCTGATCATGGATCTTGATCGGTACGATCGTCGGGATTTAGCAAATCAGGTGTTGAACCGATATTTCGGCGACGGGGTCGACTTGGAAGCATTGGCGGCATTACCGCTCTTCCTATCGGCCCGCGCCGGGATCCGGGCAAAGGTCGCGGTAACGGCCGAAGCCTCGCAAGACGACGACGCCCACCGCCAAGCTTTGCGCAATGACGCGCAAGCCTATTTCGAAGCCGCTGTGGCATATCTGGAAGCGGGGCGCCCTAGTCTAATCGCAATCGGTGGTTTGTCCGGGTCCGGGAAAACCACTGTTGCGCGGGGCTTGGCACCGTCTATAGGACGATCGCCGGGAGCCTTAATCGCGCGCAGTGATGTGATTCGCAAGCAACACCATGGCGTCTCAGAAACTGCCCGATTGCCGGCAAGCACCTATACCCGCCAAGAAAGCGAAGCGGTCTATGCCGAGATGATGAAACGGGCTTCGCGAGCGTTAGACGCCGGACAGTCTGTAATCTTGGATGCTGTTTTCGCGCATCCCGAAGAACGCAACGCTGCGAAATCCTTAGCCGCAGACCAAGGAGTCGAGTTTCTTGGAATTTGGCTTGATGTGCCGGCTGACACAATGAAGAGCCGAATCGAAGCCCGCCATGGTGATGCGTCTGACGCGACAGCAGCTGTTTTGGAGCGCCAAATTCACTTTCAATTGGGTCCACTCGATTGGCATCGCATCGATGCAGATGGCGCATCCGACGCAGTGATAGCAACTACCAAATCAGTCGCGACGCGGCAATTGGGTTAGCCCAATTGACACAGATCATGTGGCGCGATTTACTCCGCGCCTATTCTCAGCTGCCAGAGTACCACTCTTCCGGAGCCCGTGAATGTCAACGACAGTCGACCTCCTTCGCCGCGAACACGCCAACCATCGAAAGTTGTTAGGAATTCTTGAACACCAACTGTTCGAATTGCCGAATGCGCGTGGCGAAACCGACTACGACATCGTAAAGGCGACGGTTGATTATTTTTTGACTTTCCCATCACGCCATCATCATCCAAAAGAAGACGTTGTCTTCAACCACCTCAAGAAACGCGCGCCAAATGAAGCAAAGAAAATCGGCGACCTTCTTCGCGAGCATGAGGAGTTGGACGTCTATGTCCGGGCTTTCGCCGGCGCTTTGGAAAATGTTCTGATCAGTGGCGTCTTTCCACGCGAAGTGATGCTCCAAGGCGGCCGAGCATTCATCGATGCCATGCGCAAGCATGTTACCGAAGAAGAGCGCCTATTTTTTGACAAGGCCGAGGAAATTCTCGGGGAAGAAGACTGGGCAGCAATCGCTGTAGAGACGGCCGAATTCGACGAGCATACTGCTGTGGAAGGCGCTGCGGGTGATCTGTCCGCTCTTCGCAGTACGATTCTGAATTGGGACGCGGAAAGTCGGCAACCGACCAGCGGGCCTGCCTGATCGTTCCAACCTTCTCCGAAATACGTCAGGCGTAATCCTCGGATGCCGATGGTATCAGGTCATAAAATTTGTCTTATCCCCCCGACTTGACTTAAGTCAAAGCCCCTCTTCCATTCGGCTTCTACGTTGACGGTCAAGAACGGCTCCCGCACTGTGGGAGCCTAAATTGTTAACCGGCTGTTCGAGGGACCTCATGAACGCATCACGATCCGGTTCAGGCAACGCGGCCAGTTGGCTTGTCGGC
>JABIRP010000104.1 GCA_018699735.1 Rhodospirillaceae bacterium
AGTCGAGCTACAGACGAACTTGGGTGAACTGATGGGTGGCTTTGTTGGGCGGTTCAACGAAGCCAGATGAGCCATCTGTCACACTGGTGTCACACTCACGTCACACAGAACGGCCAAAATAAGTGGATTCACACTGAGCCGAGCTTGGTGTACAATACTGCTAACAGGCTGAAAGTACTGGGATTAATTTCCTCAAGAGCGTGATTTAAAATATCAAATCGCTTTACCAGGAAAGGGGCGCACCCTTAAGCAACGCGTCCGCCGCATCGGTGTAAGAGCCGTCCTCGCAATGCAACACCGTACCAGGTGACATTTTCAGAGGCGTCGCAGCACCCTTGCGGGCCGAGACCAAGACCCGTTTGGCCGCCCGGTTTTGCTTCGGCCAGAGTGGATGCACCACGATCTCACCCGCCTGTCCCTCCAGTGCCGTGATGATGTTGTCCAAGCGGTCGGCCCGTTGAATGAGGACCAGGCGCCCCTTCGGTTTCAAGCACCCGAGCATGACCGTGATCCAATCGGCCAGATCGAGGCTCTCGACATGAGCCAGGGCGCGGCCAGCGTCGGGTGGTGCATCGGCGCGGTCGGGTGGCAGATAGGGTGGATTGCTCGCCACCAGATCAAACAGCACGCCGTCTGACAACAACCGGGCGTCGCGGGCATCCCCCTCGATAAGGTTAAACTGATGGCCACAACCGTTCAGACCAGCGTTGGCCCTGGCCAGTTCAGCGAGATTCTGCTGGCGCTCCAACGCCGTCACGCAGACGTCCGGCCGTCGTGAAAGCAGGCAAAGCCCGACCGCGCCGACGCCAGCGCCAAGATCAAGTACGGATCCCTCCGGCGGTGGATTGAGAGCAGCGGCCAACAGCACGCTATCGACCGCGACACGGAACCCGGTCTTCGGCTGCAGGAGCCGGACCTGTCCGTCTAGCAGCGCATCCTCGCTGACCGGATCGTCAGTCGGTATCGATGTGCTCACCGCTTTCCTCCAGAACCCGGCAGGCCCGGTCATAGTCATCGCTCGACACGGCAAGCCGGCGGGGGATGGCGTTGGCACTGCCTTCCAGGACACTCATATTGCCGTCCAAAACAATCGGCTCGATCCCGGCGTCGCGCAACAGTGCCTGCAAGAAAGACAGCCGAACCAAGTCCGTGGTCCGCAAGAGTTCTTTCATTCGATGCCCCCACGCCTGTTGTCCCCATGGTGCTGTTTACTTGACCCAGCGCCACCGAACCATATGCTCCCCGGCTGGGAACGGAGCGTCAAGCGTGACGGGGGAAGAAAATTGGGCGTCGTAGTGAATCTCGAAGGCGGCAAGGGTCGCGAGCCATCGATCGAACCACTGACCAGACTGGTGAGTGGTGATCTTGACCGGGTCAACGCGACCATCCTGGAATTCATGCAAAGCCCGGTACAACTCATCCCGCAGCTCGCCGGCCACCTCATCGCAGCCGGCGGTAAACGATTGCGCCCGATGCTCACCCTCGGAGCCGCTGCGATGTGTGGTTACCGGGGCGACCGTCATGTCCGGCTGGCAGCCTGCGTTGAGTTCATTCACACCGCCACTCTGCTGCATGACGACGTGGTCGACGAAAGCGCATTGCGGCGCGGTCAGGAATCGGCCAACGCGGTTTGGGGCAATCAGGCAAGCGTGCTGGTCGGAGACTTCCTGTTTAGCCGATCGTTCCAGCTCATGGTTTCCGACGGGTCCCTGAAAGTTCTGGGTATCCTCTCGCATGCATCCGCCGTCATCGCCGAGGGCGAGGTGCAGCAGCTCATGACCACCAACGATACCGAGACCAGCGAAACTGCCTATCTCGAGGTTATCCGCTGCAAGACCGCCCAGTTGTTCGCAGCAGCGGCGCAGATTGGCGCGGTGGTGGCCGAGCGTCCGGCGGCTGAAGAGGAGGCGCTGGAAGCTTTTGGGCTCAACCTCGGTATAGCCTTCCAACTGGTCGATGACGTGTTGGACTATTCAGCCCGCGAGGCGGAGCTTGGCAAGACCGTTGGCGACGATTTCCGTGAGGGCAAGATCACGCTGCCGGTGATCCTGGCGTACCGTCGCGGGGACGACGACGAACGCGCGTTTTGGACGCGTTGTCTTGGCGAATTGGAACAGACCGAGGACGATCTCAGCCGCGCCCAGTCACTGATGAGCCAACACGGCACGCTTGATGACACGATTGCGCGGGCCCGGCATTACGCTTCGATCGCCCGCGATGCGCTCGGAATTTTCCCGGACGGTCCAGCCAAGGCAGCCCTGATTGAGGTTGCTGATTTTTGCGTGAACCGAGCGTATTGAGGCTTGTGATATCTAGTCTTTAATCTCTAGTCTCTCGATGCCGCCAACCGGTCCAGCCGCAGCCGATGACGCGGGTCGCTGAGGCGCCAGGTTGCGGCCAGCACCGCCAAGATGGCACCCAATCCGGTGCCGCCGGCGATCAGGAACATCACTAGGATCTGATACTTCACAGCCTCTACCGGCTCGACACCGGAGAGGATCTGTCCGGTCATCATGCCGGGCAGTGCCACGACCCCGGTTGCCGCCATGGCATTCACCGTTGGCATCAGACCGGTGCGCAACGCCTGACGCGCGTTCGGACGCATCGCCTCGTGGATAGTGGCACCCAAGGTCAGCTTGGCCTCGACAGCTGCGCGCTCCCGGGTAAGTGAGGTGACTAGGGTGTCGAGCCCGAGGCTGATCCCGGTCATGGTGTTGCCGAGAACCATGCCGAATAGCGGCAAGGCATATTGCGGGTGGTACCAAGGGTCGGGTGCCACTTGCGTGGTTAGCGCGAAGACCGTGACCAGCGTTGAAGCCACCGCCATGGTCGATACACCCAAACCATAGGCCCAGAACCCGGCGAGCGGGCGGCTTTGGCGGGCTAGAATTTCCCGGCCCGCCACCGCCAACATGACCACGACCGCGAGCCCGGTCCAAAGCGGCGAAACATTGGCGAAGAGCGCCTTCAAGACTAACCCGACCAAAACGAGCTGGACCACCATACGCAGGGTTGCGATCAGCAGCCGGCGTTCGATGTCGAGGCGCAGAACCAGCGAGGCGCCGCCGCTAATTAAAACCAGACTGGCGGCGATTGCGAGATCAGCATAGTCGAGGGTGATGTAGCTCATGACGTGGGTTCCGCCAGTCGGCCGGCTTCTATTCGGAGGCAGCGGGTCGCCATGCGTCCGGCCTGTGCGTCATCGTGGGTAACCCAGAGGCAGCATCGCTGGGTGCCGATATAGTCGCGGATCAGTCTCTCCGTGCTCTCGACCGTATCCGCATCGAGGCCGGAGGTCGGTTCATCCAGGAGAAGGACTTGTGGCACGCCTTCAAGCAGGCGGACTAGACCGAGACGTTGACGTTCGCCGGTCGAGAGCCGCGAGATCGGCCAATCACCGCAATCCCCCGGCATACCGAGCGTGGCGAGACTGTCTTGCTGGCTGGGCCAATTCTGGAAATGCTCGCCGACGGTCTCGGCCCACCAGCCGGGTTCCGCCGGCAAATAGCCGACTTCTTTGCGCCAAGTGGGTGCCGGCATGGCCTCGCGGGCCCTGCCGCCCAGCATGACCATGCCGGTGTTCGGATCCAGGTCCGATATGGCGCGCAGCAGCAGCGACTTACCGGCACCAGACGGCCCCATGATGGCTACGATTTCGCCGGCGGAGATTTCCAGATTGACGGGCTCCAGCCCCGGTCGCGCGAGGTCATTGATCGTCAACATGGTGGTGTGTTTTGGTCGAGTGTCCGGAAATCCAAACAAGGCTCGTATTTTGGCCGCTTCCCGGTTTGGCGCAGCCAAGCCCCACATCTAATAGACCGGGGCCCAGGGCGGTTGGCGTTGCGCCTTTGGCCCTGGATCCCGGCTCTACGCTTTGCTCCGGCCGGGAAGCGGAGGTCTGGTTGTGACCGACTGATCAAAAACGCCCCTATGCCTCGCGGACTAACTGGGTCTCAACCAAGCGCGACCAGTAGGTGGCGCCGATCGGCAACACCTCGTCGTTGAAGTCGTAGCCTGGATTGTGCAGCTGTTGCTCGGGCTTAGCTGGGCCGTTGCCGATCCAGATATAAGTGCCGGGGCGCTCCAGCAACATGAAGGAGAAATCCTCAGAGCCCATGGCCGGTGTCGGATCGCGCATGACCTTGTCGGAGCCGACCATTTCGGAAAGCACTTCGGAAGCGGCTCGGGTTGCGTCCTCGGAGTTGATGGTCGGCGGATAGCCTTTGCGATAAACGAATTCGGCCGAGGCACCAAAACTGGAGCAGACACCATCGACGATGGTCTTCATTCTGGGCCCCATCTCGTCCTGCACCGCCGCATTGAAGGTTCGCACCGTGCCGGCCAGCGTAATCTTGTCGGGGATCACGTTATAGGCGTCGCCACCGTGAAACTGGGTGACCGAGATCACCACGGCATCCATGGCGCTGATGTTCCGCGCCGGGATTGCCTGCAATTGGGTGACGATATGCGAGCCGACAAGGATCGGATCAACGCCCAGATGCGGCATGGCGCCATGACCGCCGACGCCTTGGATCGTGATGTCGAAATTGTCGTAGGCGGCCATCATCGGACCTTCCTTGGTGGCGAATGTGCCGACCGGCATGCCGGGCCAGTTGTGCATGCCCCAGACCGTATCGACCGGGAATTTGTCGAATAGACCTTCCTCGACCATACGCTTGGCGCCGCCCTCGTTTTCCTCGGCCGGTTGGAAGATGAAGTGCACCGTGCCGTCGAAGTTCCGGGTTTCAGACAGATACTTGGCCGCGCCCAGCAACATGGTCGAATGTCCATCGTGGCCGCAGGCGTGCATCTTGCCGGGGTTGAGCGATTTGTGCGCAAAGTCGTTGGCTTCGATGATGTCGAGCGCATCCATGTCAGCCCGAAGCGCAATCGCCTTGCCGTTGTCGCTTTGGCCTTTCAGCGTGCCGATGACGCCGGTGCCGGCGAGCCCGCGATGGATCTCGATCCCAAAGGACTCAAGCCGTTCAGCGATATAGTCGGAGGTCCAGAACTCTTCGTAGGCGGTTTCCGGATGGCGATGCAGTTGCTGACGCCATTCGGTCATGTCGTCGTGAAAGTCGGCGATGCGATTGATGATCGGCATGTTTTGCTTCCTCAAGTTCCTAAAACCCAGCCTGTCTAAAACCCAGCCTGTCTAAAACCCAGCTTGGGCTGGCGTTGTGATTGGCAACACCATCGCGGCCGGCTGTTCGGTTGCGACACTCTGCCCGTCGCGGCGATCAACCGCAATCATCCCACCCTTGACGACGAGGCGATGGTTGGCGGTATCTGATACCTTTGAGATATCAAGGATTGGGTCGCCGTCAACCAGTAGCAGGTCAGCGACCTTGCCTTCCGCGATCGAACCCCGGTCGGTGAGCTGCATCAGATTGGCGCCGTTGCGGGTCGAAGCTAGGATCGCGTCCGCCGGTTTGATGCCGATGCCGACCATGTATTCAAGCTCACGAGCGTTCTCGCCGTGATAGTTGAACGGTGTACCGGCATCAGTGCCCATGGCAATCAGGCCGCCGGCCTCATAGAACGACTTGATCGACTGTTGGTGGCGATCAACAACGCGCAGCGATTTCTCAACCGCATAGGCCGGAACTCCGCGATCCTTGTTGCGGATGATGTTGTTCACGGCAGCGAGCGTCGGCACGAGGTAGGTGCCGCGTTGCATCATTTCTTCGATGCACTCATCGGTCATGAAGATGCCGTGTTCGATCGACGTCACTCCGCCGCGAACCGCGTTCAGAATGCCCTCGGCGCCCTGGGCGTGACTGGCGCTGGTCTTATGAAAACGCTTGCCCTCGGCGATACCGGCCGCCATTTCCTCGGCGGTGTAATGCGCGTCCTCGGGATTGACGCCCGGGGTCATAACGCCGCCGGTGGCCATGATCTTGATCAGGTCAGCGCCAGCATGCACTTGCTCGCGCACCGCCTTGATCACGTCATCGACGCCGTCAGCGATCCGCCCCATACGGTTACCATGGCCGCCGGTCATGCAGATCATTCGCCCGGATGCGCGGATCGTCGGTCCCAGCTGGCTGCCGGCGTTGCAGGCGTCTCGCACGGCGAATTCCAAGTAATCCTTGCCGCCACAATCGCGCACTGCAGTAACGCCATTGGTCAGTGATTTCTGCGCATTCTCAAGCGCCCGCATGGTGATCTGACCGGCGGTTAGCGACATCAGGCTGGCAAAGGGGTTGCCCTCGCCGGCATAAATCAGGTGCACATGGCAATCGATCAGACCCGGCAGCAGAGTGCCGCCGGTGGTGTCGATACGATGGCCGTCATAGCCGGTGAATTCGGCCATCGGCGCCACGCGTTTTATGGCGCCGTCCTCGACCAGGACGCCATGGCCGGGGAGCATTTGGCCGGAGCAATCGAATACCTGGCCGCCTTCGAAGAGCGTTGTCATGTTTTGGGTCCATTACGGGAAATGATTATCGAGTCCGAAGCAAACGACTACCTCACGTCGCCGATTGGAGCAAGTGTGGCGCCGGTACTATCGCCGAGCCGGCTCTAATTCCCCGATCCGATCCTTGATATCGCGGTCGGTCGGTAAACCGTTTTGCGCACCGACACGGGTGCAGGCAAGCGCGGCGGCGACACTTGCATGGCGCACCGCATCGGCGAGGTCGAAACCGCCGTCCAGTTTTGCGGCAAGCACACCGACGAAGCAATCTCCAGCGCCGACCGTGTCGACCGCATCGACCGCAAGCGCGCCGATCTGCCAGAGGGCGCCATCTTTTGCGAAAACCGCGCCATTGGCGCCGAGCGTGACGACCGCGGCGCAGGCCCAATCCTTCGAGAACGAGAGGGCATGGCTCGAAGGCTCTCGCGTTGTGCCGGCAAGTGAGGCCGCTTCGCCTTGGTTCACGATCAACACATCGAGAGCCGCTAGCGCTGTCTCGGAGATCTCCGCCGCCGGGGCCAGATTGAGGATGATCCGGCATCCGGCGGTGCGGGCGCGTTCGATCAGCCGCTCGTTTTCGATGATCGGGATCTCCATCTGCAATACAAGTGTTGTGGCGGGCGTAAGCCACGCGTCCGGCACCTGATCTGCGGTCACGGCCATATTGGCGCCACTGGCAACCACGATCTGGTTTTCGCCGGCCGCGTCGACGCAGACCATGGCGGTCCCGGTGACGCCATCGACGATGCGGAAGCATTGGGTGTCGACACCGGCTTCGCTCAGGGCCGACAGAACGAGCTCGGCAAAGGGGTCGGCGCCGACGCACCCAGCCATGCGGGTCTCGGCCCCGGCGCGGGCCGCCGCCGCTGCCTGGTTGGCACCCTTGCCGCCGGGACGCAGGGCGTAACCTGGCGTCAAAACGGTTTCGCCGGCGACTGGCAAGGTCGCGACAGAGAAAAACAGATCGGCATTGATGGATCCGAGAACGACAATCATTCGAAGCCCCGCAATTCGAGAAGTTGGCCACCAATGATAGGCTACCGTCGCCGGTAGCGCACGACCCTCCACTCGACACCCGACACGGCACTTGGAGGCCGACTCCATGCCGTGCTATCCCAGGTTAATGCTAGCGCGTAAGGAGATGTCGTGACGGCCGACGAAAAAATATATCCCGTGATCCTGTCCGGAGGCGCCGGCACGCGCCTTTGGCCGGTGTCGCGCGCGGCTTATCCAAAACAACTGCAGCCGCTTCTGGGCGAGAACACGATGATCCAAGAGGCGGCCTTGCGTGTCGCCGACCCGGCCCAGTTTCAAGCACCGACCATTATTTGCAGCGACGCGCACCGTTTTGTAATTGCCGAACAAATGCGCACCGCCGGGATCGAACCGCTCGACATTGTGCTCGAACCGATGGGACGCGACTCTGCTCCGGCAATTACGATCGCAGCTCTGATCGTCGCCGAGAAAGATCCAAGCGGGGTTATCGCCGTGTTTCCCTCGGACGCGTCGATCGGCGATACCGAGGCCTTGGCGGCCAAATTGCGGGATGCCGGCACCGTCGCGCGGAAGCACCGCGCGCTCGTCGTCTTTGGCGCCAGGCCAGACCGACCGGACACTGCTTACGGTTATATCCGGCTCGGAGAGTTGATATCCGAGGCAGAGGATTGCTACGCGGTCGAGCGGTTCGTCGAAAAGCCCGACCTGAAGACCGCCGAGGACTATCTGGCCGATGGCAGATATCTCTGGAACATTGGCATGTTCGTGCTGCCGGTCGACCGCTTCCTGGAAGAGGTCGAGCGGTTTGAGCCGGAAATGCTGGCGGTTTGCCGGCAGACGCTGGCGCGCAGCCAACGAGATCTTTCCTTCACCAGATTGGACGGTGATACGTTTGCGACCGCGCCTGCCAAGTCGTTGGACTATGCGGTGATGGAGCGAACCGATGCGGCGGCGGTAATCCCGGTTGATATCGACTGGAGCGATATCGGCTCCTGGGATGCGCTTTGGGAGATCCGAGAGAAAGACGAGAACGCCAACGCGACGATCGGGGATGTTGTTCTTGATGACTCGAAAGGCTGCTTCATTTGGGCCGGTAGTCGGCTGGTTGCCGGCCAAGGCCTGGAAGATCTCATCGTCGTGGAAACCGATACCGCCTTGTTGGTCATGCCGCGGGCGCAGGCGCAAAAAGTCAAGTCGCTCGTCGACCGATTGAAAGCCGAAGACCGCCCGGAAGCGGTCGAACATGGCGCCGTCTACCGGCCTTGGGGCTATTACCGGGTTTTCGATGCGGGTCAGGATTTTCAGGTCAAGCACATCTGCGTCAATCCAGGCGCCACATTGTCTTTGCAACTGCACAATCATCGTGCTGAGCATTGGGTCGTGGTCAGTGGTCGGGCGCATGTTGTTCGCGGTGATGAGACGCTGGATCTTGAGCCGAACCAATCGATCTACATTCCGCTTGGCATGAAGCATCGCCTGTCGAACCCAGGAGATGAACCCCTCCGAGTAATCGAAGTGCAGTCCGGCACCTACCTGGGTGAAGACGACATCGTCCGGTTCGACGATGATTACGGTCGGGCGGGTCCGACCGGCGAGTAACGGTTATCTTCTTCCTCAACCAGGATCGGCGAAGTCCCTGATCAATTGACCCGGCGTGCCGCACCCTTGGATGTTGTCGCCGCCGTCCACCGTGCGCACGCCGTTGACCCAAACCCCGTGCAGACCGACCGCCGGTGTGTCGATACGGCTGGCCCCCGTCGGAAGATCGTTCACCCGGCGCTTCTCGCCGCGAGCGACCGTCTTGGGATCGAACAACATCAGATCGGCCCAGGCGCCCGGTACCAACCGGCCCCGATCCTTGATGCGATAGATGTCGGCCGCGCGTGAGGTCAGGGCCTCAATTGCGTACTCGATTGTCAGATCACCCCGGTCGCGGGCCCAGTGGCCGAGCAGGTGCAACCCGAAGCCGGCATCACAGAGGAATGACAGATGCGCGCCTGCATCCGACAACGTTATCGCGGCGGCTGGATTGCGCAGCAACTCGACCACCCGATCCTCATCCAGATTAAACAAGCGACAGTCGAACATGGTTTTCAGGTCGTCAGACAATCCGAAATCTAGGAACCAATCCCACGGGTCTTGATCGGCATCGCGCGCCAGATGTCCGACTTTCTTGCCGACCAGCTCTTGGTGCTCCGGCTTGTGCACCTCCATAATCGTCATATGGTCCCAGTTGTTGGACGAGAACCGGTTTGGCACGCCGGTGGTGTTCATCTCGTCTTTCAGAGCTTGGCGAAATTCCGGGTCGGCCAGCGTGCGTTTGTAATCCTCAGTGCCCTCGGCCTCAATCGCCCGGTGCCAGGTGATGAGCGCTTCCAGCGGATACGGGTGCTCAAGATTGAACTCCATCCCGAGCGCGAAACAGCCGACTTGGGACCAAAGCTCGCGGCCACGTGCGCGCGCTTCTTCGATTTGGCCGACCTCACGGAAAACGCGTTCAGGGTCGCCCGGATCGATGAACATGGCAGCGATCATGACCGGCCGGCCATTGTTGGCGGCGATGCTTTCCAACCAAGGCACCGTCGTCTTCATGCCTTTGGTCAGCATGAAGGCGCCCTTCCCGGCGTCGCCCATGGCCCCGGTCAACTCCATCATCTCATGTTCGTCGGCGAGACGGGACGGCATAGGTATACCGTTGTCGCCGTTGTGCTGCTCAAGCGTGGAGGTTGCGAAGCCGCAGGCACCCGCATCCATCGCCTCACGCACCAGGACTTTCATCTCCGCCACTTCATCCTTGGTGGCGGCCCGGTCCGAGGCATCGTCGCCGAGCACCCAGGTGCGCACCGAGGAATGGCCGCAGAATGCAGCCACGTTCGGCACCAGGCCTCGGCGGTCCAGCGAGTCCATATATTCCGGGAAGGTGACGAAATCCCAATCGATGCCGGCCTGCATCGCTTCCAGTGACATGCCCTCGACATGGGTCAGATTTTTCAGTGTGCGCTCGCGATGCTCGGGCTTGCAGGGCGCTATGGTGAAGCCGCAATTGCCGATAACGACGGTGGTGACGCCGAGCCGGTTCGAGGGTGTGGCATAGGGATCCCAGGTGAGTTGGGCGTCGAAGTGGGTGTGCAGGTCGATGATCCCGGGGGCCAACGTCAGTCCCTCGGCATCCAAGGTTTCCTGGGCCTCGCCAAGATTGTCGCCAACCGCCGCGATGCGCCCGTCCTTGACCGCAATGCCACCCTCAAATGACGGGTTTCCCAGGCCGTCAACGATGACGGCATTCTTGATCACTAGGTCATGCATGTTCGTCTTCTCCCATGAGATCGCGGCCGGATCGGAGGCGTCCGAGCGTTGTCTGCTTGGAAGGCTAAAGGAAGAGGCGTAAGGCGAGAACAGGAATCTTACGTACCCGAAGTTGGGGCCATTCGGGACGGTAGAGCGCTCCGGCCACTCCGCACATTAATACCTGTTTCCCGGACGAAACCCGGCGATGAGCCGGGGGGAGAGCCGGGGGGAGATCCGGGGGGAGATCCGGGATCCAGGGCGGTGAGCACCGCACATACGGCCCTGGGCCCCGGTCCTGTCTACGCCAAACCGGGGAGCGGTAGTCGTGGTACTTGAGGCTTGGCGCCCCACGTTAACTCAAACAGCGCCGGTGTATTCACCGCGCGCCGGATAGTTTTTCTCGATCGCGAAATCGAGCGCCTTCAGCATCTCCGCGAAATGCGGGCGGATGAAGGGCATGGTTTGGATTGTCGAGTAGTAGAGCGTCCCATCGGCCTGAACCATAAACACGCCCGGCTCGTTGAACAGATCCGGCTCCTCAACGCCGATCGAGGTCTTGCCCCGCCCGGTTGAGATTGAGAGACCCCAGTCCCGAGCCACCGAGAGCGGCAGGCTGTGCGCGAACCGCAAGTCGTCGCCCTCGATCTTGTCGGCCATCGCGTGGGTGCGCTCGCGATCATCGGCGCAGACCGCAATTGTCTTGACGCCGCGCTCGGCGAAATCGGGCGTCAGGCGCGAAAGCTCACCCAGATAGTTGGTGCAGATCGGGCAGTGCAGACCGCGATAAAACACCACGAGCGTGCCACGCTCGGCGCCATCGTTGACGATATCGAACGACCCGTGGTCGAGCGTCTCGAGTTTCAGCGCCGGAACTTTCTGGCGAGGGGTGGGCATGATTAGTCTCCAGGGTTATTTGGGATGATCGCTTGACAATATCGGACGTTTAGAGACGAATGGTCCAGAATTGTTGATCCATCGTACGGAATTCATTCATGCCCAAAGATCCGATAGACACTCCAAGGCCGGACCGGCTCTCGGCTCTGATCCAGCGGTTTCGGATCCGCGCGCACGTTTTGCGGCCGATGGACGTGAGTGCCGCAGAGGAGAAAGCCAACCTGTTTGTCACCGGCGATAGTCGACCGGTTCTGGTTTACCACCCGCGTGGCGGGCCAGACTTTGTGCCGATGGGGGACGTGGTCTTGCGGGCGGTGGTTGATGCTGGCGGGGCGGCGAGCCCGATCGCCCAGGCGCTGCCCGAAACCGTGACCGTCCTCCTGGATGAAACGCCAACCTTGGCGGCGGTGGCCGATATATTGGTCGAGGAGGCGCTCGCACCGCGTTGCGGTGGTCGTGCTGTGATTGATCGGCTGTGTGAGGTCGTGATGATTCGCCTTCTGCGCCACTTGATCGAGGCGGGCGAAGCGGAAACCGGACTACTCGCCGGATTGGCGCACGGCTCGCTCTGCCGGGCGCTGGTGGCGATGCATGAGCAACCGGGGCGTGACTGGCGGCTGGTTGATTTGGCGAATGTCGCCGGTATGTCGCGCACGCATTTCTCGGCCTCGTTCCGCACCACTATCGGAGTCACCCCTGGCGGGTATCTGTCGAATTGGCGCTTGACGTTGGCTCGAATGGATCTGGCCAAGGGCGACGCCCTGAAGACGGTAGCCCGGCGTGTTGGATTTTCCAGTTCGGCGGCCCTCTCGCGCGCTTTCTCGCGCCGCTTCGGCGTCTCGCCGCGTCAGGCGGTGGCGGAAGGCGCGAACCATTGACCCGTGATGTTGACCTCCCTCGGCGAAAGGATTTTAATAAACCAAACCAGAATTTAATTGGAGGGCGCTGTGGCCTCTGTCTCATTTAATCCGGTAGCAAATCTTGCACAGCTCGGGTCTGGCACAACCAGGTCTCGCTCTGAATCGCCAGGGTCATCAGGCACTGCAGGGTCATCAGGCATTGCGGAAAACGCTGAGACTTCGCCAGCCGACGCTGCGGCAGCCTCGGCTGCAACTCAACCCGAACCCATCGCCAACATCACCCGATCCGGGTTGTTCGGCGAAGCGCCGTCGATCGACACCCCAGGCGGATCGAATACCCTCAAGGTCGGTTCCGATTTGGGGAGCTCGTCGGGCACCGGGGCACGGGATTTGGAGACCGAAGCCCCCAGCGCATCTGTCCAAAATGGCGAAGCTGTCCCAGGCGGGGATGTCTCGCGAGGGGCGAGGCTGGATATCGTCTCCTGACGTGTGCCCTTATTCCGCCGCTACATTCGAGCGCGCACCCCAGCGATAGACAAAGACCTCGTCTTCCAAATCGATGGCCGGAAATTCATCCTTTTCGCGCCAATAGTCCTGGGTATGCTGCCATTCCCTGGTCGCTCCGCGCTTCGGTAAAATATCCATCGCGCGCATGAGATAGCCTGGATTGAAGTTTTCGTCATCGATCCAGGGAAGCTGCGGCATGTCTGCTTCTGAGGGCCGAAGCCTGGGCTCTATGCTTTTCGCTCCGGTCTCTTTCATATGGTTGAGCAGACGGCAGACGAACTCGGCGATCAACTCGCTGCGTAGGGTCCAGCTGGCTCGGAAATAACCGAACACCCAAGCGAGGTTCGGCACGCCTGTAAACATTGTCCCGCGATAGCTGACGGTCTCATGGAAGTCGAGGGGCTTGCCGTCGATCGTGAACGCGATGTCGCCCATGACGTTCATGTTAAATCCGGTTGCGGTCACGATGATATCAGCTTCCAGGGTCTCGCCGGATTTGAGCTGGATGCCGGTCTCGGTAAAGCGGTCGATCTCGTCGGTCACTACCGATGCCTTGCCGGCGGCAATTCCCTTGAACAGATCACCATCGGGCACGAAAGCTATCCGTTGGCGCCAGGGCCGATAGGACGGTGTGAAGTGCTTGTCCACATCATAGTCAGGACCGAGCAACTCTCGCACTGCGCCCAGCAGGTCTTTCTTCACGGAGTCCGGATCGTCGAAGCACATATCGGTAAAGGCGGCCTGATCGAACATGATCTTTCGCCTGGACACCTCGTGGACTAGCGTTTCGTCCATCTGCAGCTCGCGCAATGTCTCGGCGATCTCGATGGCATTGCGGCCGGTGCGGAAGAACGTCGGCGAGCGCTGCAACATGGTGACATGCGCCGCGGTTTCCGCCATGGCCGGCACCACCGTCGCCGCCGTAGCGCCCGAGCCGATCACGACAACCTTCTTTCCGGCGTAGTCGATATCCTTTGGCCAATTCTCGGGATGTGCGATCTGGCCGGCGAAATCCGCCATGCCATCCCATTCGGGTGTGTAGCCTTCGTTGTGACGGTAGTAGCCCTGGCACATCCACAGGAAATTGGCGCTGATGCGCACGGTTTCTCCGGTGTCGCTCCGCACGGCCTCGATGACCCAAAGACAATCCTCGTAAGACCAGTCCGCTTTCAAGATTTTGTGGCGATAGCGGATGTGTTGCGCCAGATCGTTCTCCTCGATTACTTCGCCGACATAGGAGAGGATCTCCTCCGCCGTCGCGATTGGCGGGCCGACCCACGGCTTGAAACCATAACCGAAGGTATGAAGGTCGCTGTCAGAGCGAATGCCGGGCGAGCGGTGGGTCCACCAAGTGCCGCCGAAGCTTTCCTCGGCATCCAATATGACATAGCTGGTATCGGCGCATTGCTGGCCCAGATAGTAGGCACCGGCGATCCCGGAAAGCCCGGCGCCAACGATCAGAACGTCAAAATGCTCGGTCGGTGCCGTGTGTTTGTGACCGGCAGTCGGCGCATCTGTGGTGGATGCATCTGAGGATTTCAGATCCGTCATGGTATCGCGTTCCTTCGGTTCAGTCGGCCCAGCATTTCGTATAAATGAACGTTCGACCCTAGCCCGGTTTTCGGCAATCGTCTTCAATTAGTGCACTGGTGCGATATCGTGAAGCAGCGTCACAGCAATCGAAAACGCCTGCGTGATGAGCGCGCCGCGGGTTACGGAGTAGGCGGCGGCGAAGGTGAGCCGAGCCAAGTGTTCACAGGCATCCGCTACGGCCCGGTGTCGTGCGGTTCACGCCCAGGTGTCACGCGGTTCGCACCCCGGTGTTGAAATCGACCGTTCGCGTCACAGAACGATCATTAACCATAAATTAACGTTAACCGTTCAAGTTTGAACTGCTGAATAACCCCTCATAAAGGAGCTTCGTGTTTGCCGGCCAACAGACCTACTGTGGACGTGCTATGGCGGTAGGCCATGTCAAACTGTTGATTTGTATAGGTATCGTCAGAGATGCACCGAGCCCGAGATGACAAGTCGTGGACACTGCTGTCAACAGCGCTCGACAACATAAGCCAAGGCATACTGGTTTATGATGAAAACCTTATTGTTATCGCCTTTAACCAGCGGGTCCTGGAAATTCTTAACTTGCCACGGGATCGGTTCTCGGTCGGCGGGTCATTTGAAGATTGGGTTCGGTACACCGCAGAACAAGGCGGTTACGGCAAAATCGGTTCGGTAGATGAACGGGTATCAAAGCGATTGGCGCTCGCCCGTTCGTTTCAACCCTACATTACCGACCAAACTAGGTTCGATGACAAGGTCGTGGAGGTCAGTGGAAATCCGATCTCGAGCGGTGGTTATGTTACGACCTATACCGATGTCACCGAGCGCAAAAAAATCGAGGTGGAACTTCGGAACAGTCAGGAAGCGACGCGCGCGCTTGCGGACAACCTTCCAGAGTTCATCACCCTAAAAGATCCGGACGGATTGTTTCAGTTCGTCAACAAGCGGTTCGAGGAATGGACCGGCTTCGACCGAGACGATGTGGTTGGAAAAACGGTATTCGATATCTACCCGGCCGCCCAAGCGCAGGAGTTTGATGCGCTGGATCGCGAAGCCATCGACGGCCGGGCGGTGATTGCACGCGAAATCGATCTGGCCTATCCCGACGGCCAAGAAAGACCCGTCATCAGCACCCGGTTTCCAGTCATTTCGCAATCCGATGAAATGCTCGGGCTCGGCACGGTGAATATTGACCTGACCGACCTCAAAAACGCTGAACAAGCTCTAAAAAAACGAACAGGATTGGTTGAACTTCTTCACCGCACCGCTCGAGATGCCAACAGGTCGAAGAATCTGAACGAGGCGATGCAGAACGCCCTCGAAAATGTCTGCGCCTACAACGGTTGGCCAATCGGACATGCCTATGTCCGCTCAAGCGATGAAGAGGATGTGTTGGCGCCGACCAGCATCTGGCACTTGGACGACCCGAAGCGATTTGCGACATTCAAGGACGTTACGGAGAGAACGACGTTTACGCCGGGGGTTGGGTTGCCGGGCCGGGTAATGGCTTCGGGCCAGTCGGAGTGGATCGTCGATATTGGCAATGACCCCGATTTTCTAAGGGGACAGTTTGGTAGAGATCTCGATATCCGAACCGGGTTCGCTTGCCCGGTCCTAATGGGGTCGATCGTTGTCGCGGTTCTGGAATTCTTTACGCCCGAGGCGAGCGAGCCCGATCAGGTCCTGCTTGATAGCCTGGTTCATGTCGGCACGATCCTTGGTCGGGTCGGGGAACGGGAGCATTCCGAGAAGGAACTCCGGCAAAGCGAAGAACAGTTTCGTGGGGCGTTCGAAACCAGCGCTGCGGGCATGGCACTGCATGCGATCGACGGCAGGTACCTCAAGGTCAATCAGACTTTTTGCGACATACTGGGCTATACGGAACATGAACTCCTGCGAATGAACTGGCGCGACATCTCGTTTGCCGATGACGTTAGCAAGAGTGAATCTCTCGATGATGAATCGGCATCCGCAGCACGCGACAATTACATCATCGAAAAACGCTATGTCTGCAAGGATGGGAAGATTGTATGGGCCAGGGTTTTCTCGGCCCACCTCAGAAATGCCGAAGGCGTTGCCCACCTCATCCTTGGCCAGATTTACGATATCACTGAACTCAAACAGGCCGAAGAAACTCTGCTGGAGAACGAGAAGCAACTTAGGCGACAGGTTCTTGAACTCACGGACCGCGAGGAGCGCCTGGAGAGCCAGGCGGTGGATTTAGTTGCGCTCGCAAAGGATCTGGCGACCGCTCGTGACGAACTCGGCGTTTTGAATGCGCAAAAGGACAAATTCTTTTCGATCATTGCGCATGATCTGAGAAATCCATTCAACCAAGTGTTGGGGTTTTCCAGCCTGTTGAGCAGAGGAGCGGCCAACCTTGATGCCAATCAAGTGGCGGAATACAGCGACGCCGTTCATGACGCGGCTCAACAGGTATTTAGGCTGCTGGAAGATCTGCTCGAATGGTCGCGTTTACAGATGGGCCAAATGGAGTTCAACCCTCAACCGATCGACCTGCGAGACATGATCGACAAGAATATGAAGCTGTTTGACCCTGTCGCAAAGACCAAAGGGGTGCGGATCTCCCAAAAGAAACGACAGTCGCTCGCTGTTTTCGCCGACGATCATATGGTGGATACGGTCATACGAAACCTAATCGACAACGCCATAAAATTTACACCGGAAAACGGTGATATCACCGTCTCGGTCCGGCGCAGCGGGAAGTCGGCGGTTGTCGAGGTCGCTGATACCGGGGCCGGGATGCCCGAAGACGTCGTTGACCGACTGTTTCGACTGGGCGAGGCGACATCGACTATGGGTACCGGCGGTGAGACCGGTACCGGATTGGGGCTGCACTTGTGCAAGGATCTGGTCGAGCGGCAGGGCGGACAAATGGATGTGGAGAGCAAGGTTGGCGAAGGCTCGGTGTTCAGATTTACCTTGCCACTTACGTCACTATGACCGGCTTGCGCCTCTCACCCTTTCGCCTTCACCTTGGCCCAAGTATCGCGCAGCGCCATCGTGCGGTTGAACACCGGTCGGTCCGGGGTACTGTCGGGGTCGGTGGCAAAATAGCCGAGGCGTTCGAATTGCACTGCCTGGCCGACCGGAAATTCGGTCAGGCTCGGTTCCAGCTTGGCGTCACGCAGGGTATTCAAGGACTCTGAGTTTATGTCGTCGAGGAAATCGCCGTCAGCGCCTGGGTCCGGTCGGGTGAACAGGTGATCGTAGATCCTAACCTCGCTCTCGACGGCATGTTTGGCTGATACCCAGTGCATTGTGCCTTTGACCTTGCGGCCGTCCGGCGCTGTGCCTCCCTTGGTCGCGGGATCATAGGTGCACCGCAGTTCCACCACCTCGCCGCTCGCGTCCTTGATGACGTCTGTGCAAGTGATGAAATAGGCCCAGCGCAAGCGAACCTCGCGGCCAGGGCCGAGGCGAAAGAATTTTTTCGGCGGGTCTTCCATGAAATCGTCGCGTTCGATCCAAAGTTCGCGCCCGAACGGAACCATGCGGGTACCGTCGGCCTCATTCTCTGGATTGTTTACCGCCTGCAACTCTTCGTGCTCGCCCTCGGGGTAGTTTTCGATCACCACCTTCAGCGGGTTCAGCACCGCCATGCGGCGCTCCGCCGTGCGGTTCAACAACTCACGAACCGAATGGTCGAGCATCGCCATTTCCACGGTGCCTTGGCTCTTGGAGATGGCGAGGCGGGAGATGAAGTCGCGCACCGCCGCAGCCGGCACGCCGCGCCGACGCAAGCCGGACAGCGTCGGCATGCGTGGGTCGTCCCAGCCGTTCACATGGCCCTCGGCAACCAACTGCGTCAGCCGGCGTTTGGAGAGCACGGTATGGGTCAGGGCGAGCCGCGCGAACTCATACTGGCGCGGGCGAGCCGGCACCGGCAGGCTTTCGATTAGCCAATCGTAAAGCGGCCGGTGGTCGGCAAACTCGAGCGTGCAGATCGAGTGCGTCACCCCCTCGATCGCGTCCGACTGACCATGCGCGAAATCGTAGGTCGGATAGATACACCAGGCATCGCCGGTGCGCGGATGCGGCTCATGCAGGATGCGGTAGATCACCGGATCGCGCAGATTAATATTGCCGGATGCCATGTCGATCTTGGCCCGCAGGACCCGGGCGCCGTTCGGGAATTCCCCCGCTTTCATGGCGCGAAACAGAGCCAGGCTCTCATCGACCGGGCGGTCTCGGTAGGGACTGGGCCGACCGGGCTCGGTCAAGGTGCCGCGGTACTCGCGAATTTCCTCAGCGCTCAGGTCGTCGATATAAGCATTGCCGGTTTCGATCAGATGCTCGGCCCAGGCGTAAAGCTGGTCGAAATAGTCGGATGCGAAAAATTCAGTCTCGCCCCATGAAAACCCGAGCCAACGGAGGTCCGCCTGAATGGCGTCGATGAACTCCTGCTCTTCCTTGGTCGGGTTGGTGTCATCGAAGCGCAGATTGCAGCGTCCGGAAAACTCGGCTGCCACCCCAAAGTTCAGGCAGATCGATTTGGCGTGGCCGATATGCAGGTACCCGTTCGGCTCTGGAGGGAACCGCGTGACGATACCGCTATGCAAGCCCGCCGCCAGATCGTCGCGGATCTGGTCGCGTACGAAGTCGCGAATTTCGCCACCATCATCGATGTTTTCTTCAGTCTCACTCACGTCGTCCGGCCCCACTGTCTGATTGTAATTTCAGCGGCCCTTGAATACAGCGATCGAGGCCAATTCGCCAGAGACTTCGCGGTCTTGGTCGCTTGGTGCTACGGTCGTGCCCGGTGGATCGGCGGGAAAGGCACTATCATCGATGGCAAGAAATGTTTCATCGTCAAACGTC
>JABIRP010000105.1 GCA_018699735.1 Rhodospirillaceae bacterium
CCGCCGCCCGATTTGCCTTGCTCGACACGGCCGCGCAGTCCCCGTCGCGTCTTATCCGCGAGATCCTGCAAGAACAAAGCATTCATGGTGCCCTTGAGGCCGATATGAAGATGCGTGATATCGCCCTCGGAGAGGGTAACGATCTTCACCCCGGCGAAGTTCGCTCGCTTGTACAGACCGGCGATATCCTCCTGGTCGCGGGAAAGGCGATCAAGGGCTTCCGCCAAGATTACCTGGAAGCGTCCCTTACCAGCGTCGGCGATCAGTTCCTGTATGCCCGGACGCAGCAGACTGGCGCCAGAGATCGCCCGGTCGGAATAGCTGTCGATGACCGACCAGCCCTGTTTCTCGGCATAAATTCGGCACACGCGCAGCTGGTCCTCGATCGAAGCTTCACGTTGCTGATCGGAGGAGTAGCGAGCATAAAGCGCCACCTTGAGGGTTGAGGCCATGAGATCCAATCCGTGTTCACGCTTAGCGCGCGCCGCTGCCATTTACCGCGTTGCGGAGAAATTCTTCGGCAGCCTGTCGCGCGAGCAGCCGTACCAAACGCCTCAATCTAGCATCTGTCGGCCCGTGGTCCAGCTTTGTTATAACGGTCGACCTTGGGGAAACGGCATTGCCGTCGCCGGCGTTCCGGCTCGACGATGGGTATGCTGGCCTGTCGTTATGGCTGTTTTCGGACATCTTGCATCTCATTGGTAGCGATCATAATGCTGTGCGTTCAACGCCGCGCGGTGGCATCGCCTGCCGGCCTTGTCTGCCGCCCAGGCTGGAAAATTTGTTTGGTTCGGTATTACGACGATCAAAGGGCCCCGTTCACGTCATGGCTGGCGTTCTATCGGCGCCGACAATCGATCCCTCATGGCGCGTCGCCTGACGGTGAGATTTCGGTCAATGCCTCCAGCGCCTCGCGGATCTCTGCAATTAGCAACGTCCGGACGTTTGCCTCATCGCTTTCCGCTGCGAGCACCGCAGAAACTCGATCCGGAATGTTGAGCAGAGCCTCCCGGACGATGCGCGCCTTTTTGAAGGCTGCCGTTTTCAATTCCCCGGCGTCAAGCAGTCGACCCCGCAGTTGCTCGTACAGCAGCTTCTCTCGGCGCGCCCGGTAGGCCTCGCGAACCGCGCGGGCCTGGGCATAAGAAACCGTATCGTCGAGCTCGATCTCATCGGACCCATTGTCGCTATGAACGGCACTGCCCTCATTCCCCTGCTGGGGTGCCGCGCCTGTCCGTGCCTGGCGCCGCTTGCGCGCGGGATCCCGGTGACGCACGATGGCCGCGTCGGCCTCGGCGGGATCGACCCGACCTTCGCAGAGCGGAACGATCCCCTGTTTGACAAGTTTGTTGATGTAGCTTGGCTGCCAGCCCTTGCGACGGGCATACTCCCGCTGGCTGATGCGTTCAGAGGACGACGACTGGCTGATCTGGTCGTTCAGTTCGCCTGATCGTGTTGTGGTGTTCACCGTTCACCGTACACCTTGTTTTTGACCCTAACGCTAGCGACGTTCCGCGCTGAGCACCCTCGCATAGGTTGTGGCCAAGAAGGACCCATAAAAACAACGACTTAGCGGGCGCGTACTTCAGTTTGAAATCCCCGTCGCCCATCATAATCGCCGCTACAACCGCCATAATCGCGTGTTTTTGCATACTCATGGTTGATTTAGAAAAGGTTCGCATGGAAGGCAAAATCACTGGCTCGACCGTCGCCAACCAGCATCCTTTGCCTCGCTCTCAGAGCAAAACCACCGCTCGCCCTTGCCTTCATTGATCTTGGTCGCCGCATAGTATCGGCCGTTTGGTAGATGGTAGATCCGTTTGCCCTTCCGGCTGATGTTTCCCTTGATGCGGCATGTCCCTGGTGCGACGTTTGCGGTCTTCTCGCCGGCCATTCGCTTTCCCTTGCGCCAATGCCAGGGTTTTATGAACTCTCCCCGCCATAGGCCGCGCTTGGCCTCCTGTGCGGCCTGTTCCTGATTAACATAGTCGGTGCTGTAGCGCCGGTAGGCCAGGGCCAGTCCTTCGGACACTAGCCACGCATTCAGGTCCCCACCGCCGGCATGGCAGACGGCGACGATACGGCCGTATCTATCCTTGTCTCGTTCGTCGCAGGAAACCGGTTTGCCGGCAATGCGCCGGGTAAGGGCCAGGGTCGCCGACGTTCCGCAGCGATAGGATTTACCTTCCGCCTTGCAAACCTGGGCGCTCTCCGGAGCATCAATACCATGGAGGCGAATTCTGGCTCCATGGATCTTGATCGTGTCCCCATCGATGACCTTGGCCGGCCCGGCGATCTCGGCAGCCACTGGCACAGGGATCTGTACCAGCGCTACGATGGCGACCAACGCCAGGATCGTTCTGGTTATCAGATGTGCCATGGATTATTCCTGTGGGCCACCCAGGCCCGCTTGCCTAGTCGAGCGCCCGTTCATCCGGCTCGATGAGCCGGATTTCTACCGGAAGATAGAGTTTGGGGTCCAGAAGGGCATTTACGGCGATCAGTTTGTGCTCCGTCGGATGCGCAACGCTGAACAGCTTGGCATGAGGTAGCGTGCCGGTTTCACCGAGGACATCGCGAACCTCGAACACCTCTCCACCCGAACGGCCAAACACGGAGCCGCCGGTCGGCTTGAAGCGTTCTCCAATTCGAACTCCTCGTCCTCTGGCCATGGTCAGAACTCCTTGGCGCCCCCGAGCGCATAAATCCTAGTGTGAAGGTAAAATAGCACTCAGACGGCGATCCTGTCTCGCCTTACGGTGTCTCACCGATAAATGTCTCACACGGCATTATTGGTTTGACAGCCGGTTAGCCTGTTTGATCAAAAATGTCCGTGACCGTTTGGCCGGGGCCGGTCGACCATTGAGCCTGAGGGCAATCACAGCAAGGCCGTACTGCCAGCGCCGATGCGCGGTTGCCCGGGCGACACC
>JABIRP010000106.1 GCA_018699735.1 Rhodospirillaceae bacterium
ATTTCCTTGTCGTCGAGTTGGCCCTCGCGCAGCATGACGCGGAATTTCTGGCGCGTGTCTTTGTTGGCGGTCTCACCGACCAGCACGTCGATCACCCGCTCCTCGGCGGCGATCTCGGCCTTGGCGTTGACCTCCTTGCGCATTTTTTCGCGCACCATGGAGATGGCGATTTCGACCAGATCGCGAATGATCTGCTCGACGTCACGGCCGACATAACCCACTTCCGTGAACTTTGTCGCCTCGACCTTAATGAAGGGCGCCTCAGCGAGGCGGGCCAGGCGTCGGGCGATCTCGGTCTTGCCGACACCGGTCGGGCCGATCATCAGGATGTTTTTCGGCTGCACCTCCTCGCGGATGCTGTCCGGCAGCTGACGACGGCGCCAGCGATTGCGTAGGGCGATGGCGACGGCGCGCTTTGCATCGTCCTGGCCGATAATGAAACGGTCGAGCTCAGATACGATCTCGCGAGGGCTGAATGAAGTCATTGTCGGTCCCGGAATTTAAAGTGATTCAATGGTGATATTACGATTGGTGTAGATGCAGATATCGGCGGCGATCTCAAGCGCCCGACGCGCGATGTCTTCGGCCGCCATGTCGTCCCGGTCGATCAGGGCGCGAGCGGCTGCGAGCGCGAAAGCGCCGCCAGAGCCGATGCCGATCAGACCGTCCTCTGGATCCAGCACGTCGCCAGTGCCGGACAAAAGCAGGCTGGTCTCGCCATCGGCGACCGCCATCATTGCTTCCAGACGGCGCAAATACCGATCGGTGCGCCAGTCCTTTGCCAACTCCACACAGGCCCGGGTCAGCTGGCCCGGATGCTTGTCCAGCTTCTCTTCCAGACGCTCGAACAATGTGAAGGCATCAGCGGTGGCACCGGCAAAACCCGCAATCACATCACCGCCGGCCAACCTGCGCACCTTGCGGGCCTGGGCCTTCAAGACCGTGTTGCCAAGCGTCACCTGACCGTCGCCGGCGATCACGACGGTGCCGCCCTTGCGTACCGCCAGGATGGTGGTTCCGTGCCATTGCTCCGTCATTGCCGGTGCTCTCCTGAACGTTCAAGACTTACGTTGTATCGCAGGCATATGGGGCAGACGCCCTACCCGGGTCAAGGCCCGGGTCAAAGCGTGCGTCCGGATTGCACCGGGATTGCCCTACTGGACTGGCAACCGACGGCGGTTCCTGTTACAAGCCGGCCACCGAATTTCCAGGCCTTCGGGCATTTTGGGCGAGGACCCACGTCATGACCGCAACCCGCAGCAACCCCCGGGGCGCCCCCCGGAGCGCCCCCCGGGGCGCCAGCGTCAAACGTGACACACGTGAGACCCAGATCACCGCCACCGTGGCCCTCGACGGCACCGGACACTACGAAATCGCCACAGGCATCGGGTTTCTCGATCATATGCTGGAGCAACTCTCGCGCCACTCGTTGATCGACATCGAGATCGCCGGTAAGGGCGACCTGCATATTGATTTTCACCACATGACCGAGGATTGCGGCTACGTCGTCGGCGAGGCGATTGCCACGGCACTCGGCGACAGGCGCGGCATCACGCGTTACGGCTCGGCCTATGTGCCAATGGACGAAACCCTGACCCGGGTGGCACTGGATCTCTCGAACCGGCCATATCTAGTCTGGAAGGTCGAGATGCCGACACCAAAGCTCGGCGACATGGATACCGAGTTGTTCAAGGAGTTCTTCCAGGCCTTCGCGCAGTCGGCCGGAATGACCCTGCATGTCGAAACGCTTTATGGCGAAAACACCCATCATATCGTCGAGTCCTGCTTCAAGGGTCTGGCGCGGTCACTACGGCAAGCGATCACGATTGATCCCAGAGCCGAAAAGGCCGTGCCGTCAACCAAAGGCACGCTGAGCGGGAGCCTTTAAGGCGCATGTCTGTCGTTATCGTCGATTACGGTTCGGGCAACCTGCGTTCCGCTGCCAAGGCTTTCGAGCGCGCGGCGAGCGAGAGCAGTCTTAATATGCCGATCAAGGTAACAGCTGCGCCCAAGGACATAGCCCAGGCGAGCCATGTCGTATTGCCAGGTGTTGGCGCCTATGCCGATTGTCGAGCCGGTCTTGGAGCGATCCCCGGCATGATCGAGGCGTTGGCAGAACATGCGATCCAAAAGGCTAGACCGTTTCTTGGCATTTGCGTCGGCATGCAACTGATGGCGGAAGCCGGTTTCGAGCATGGGCGAACTGACGGTCTGGGATGGATCAAAGGTGAGGTCAGGGCACTTAAGCCAGCGCCAAACCCGGACGGTAGGCCCCTCAAGGTTCCGCACATGGGCTGGAATAGACTTGGTTTTCCCCATCCGGGCCATCCCTTATTGGACGCAATGGGTTCTGAGCCTTATGTCTATTTCGTTCACGGCTATCACATGCAGTTGCGAAATCCGGACGAAACACTGGCGGAAACCGATTATGGCGGATCGATAACCGCAATGATCGGACGCGATAATCTGGCTGGAACCCAGTTTCACCCGGAGAAAAGCCAAACAGCGGGACTAAGACTGATCGCCAATTTTCTTGCCTGGCGACCATGATCAAGGGAAGTGACATGGACGGACGAAATGAGACCAACTCACTGGTCGCGGTCGAGCTCCTCGATGAATTGACGCCCGGGGATCTGAACGATCTTTGCGACGCCGCCGAGGCGGCGATCCTGGCTGGCGGCGGGGTCGGTTGGCTAACGCCGCCGCCTCGCCAAACGCTTGAAGCGTTCTGGAATGGCGCGCTATTGGTCCCGGAACGCGACTTGTTTGTTGGCCGGTTAGATGGGGTTATCGCCGGATCCTGCCAAGTCTTGCGCCCGGCGCGCAACAACGAGGCGCAGGGTTTCGCTTGCAATTTGAACACCACTTTCGTGGCCCCTTGGGCGCGCGGGCACGGGTTATCACGCCTGCTCGTCGAAGCGGCAGAGGCGCATACCCGCTCGAAAGGGTTTCGCGTTCTCAATCTGGATGTGCGCGAAACACAGGAAGCGGCGATACACCTGTATGAGGCCCTTGGGTTTCAGCGCTTCGGTAGCCATCCGAGATATGCGTCGGTCGATGGGCAATATGTTACCGGGCATTTTTACTTCAAGAGTTTGAGGGATTAGAGAGGGTCGCTTCCATGATCTTGTTTCCAGCAATTGACTTGAAAGACGGTCAATGCGTGCGTCTGTTGCGGGGTGAGATCGGCAGCGCCACGGTTTATAACGACGACCCGGCCGCCCAGGCGCGTCAGTTTGTCGGTGCCGGATGTGAATGGATTCATGTCGTCGACCTCGATGGCGCGTTCGCGGGCCATTCTGTCAATGGAGAGGCGGCGCGCGCCGTTTTGAGCGCGGTCGCGGTGCCAGTTCAGCTCGGTGGCGGAGTGCGCGATATGCATGGGGTTGAGTCCTGGCTCGAAGCGGGGGTCACCCGGGTAATCTTAGGGACTGCGGCGGTGCGTGACCCAGATTTCGTTAAAGCCGCGTGCCGAAATTTTCCAGACCGCATCGTCGTCGGTATCGATGCCAAAAGCGGCAAGGTGGCGGTCGAGGGTTGGGCTGAGACCAGCGAGCTTGGAGCCATCGAATTGGCGCAAAGGTTCGAGGATTCCGGCGTCGCCGCAATTGTCTTTACCGATATTGATCGCGACGGGCTCTTGCAAGGTGCCAACGTGGAAGCAACCGCTGCGCTCGCAGAAGCCATTTCGATCCCCGTGATAGCATCCGGCGGCGTATCCTCGCTTGACGACTTGCGCGCGCTCAAAGCCCGCCGCGACTCTGGGATCGCCGGTGTAATTTCTGGTACAGCCCTGTATGACGGCCGCATGGATCTCATGGATGCCCTGGCGGTTCTGATGGGCATCGACGACTGATGCTTGGCGTGAGGGTCATTCCCTGCCTCGACGTTAAGGACGGGAGGGTGGTCAAGGGTGTAAATTTCATCGATCTGGTCGACGCTGGCGACCCGGTTGAGCAGGCGCGGTTATACGATCGCGAGGGCGCCGACGAGCTTTGTTTCCTGGATATTACCGCCAGCCACGAGAACAGAGACACCATCCTGGATGTGGTATCACGCACGGCCGACCAGTGTTTCATGCCGCTGACGGTCGGCGGTGGTGTTCGGGTACTCGAGGATATACGCCGGCTTCTGCTTGCCGGAGCCGACAAGATCTCCATCAACACGGCCGCCGTACATCGCCCGGAGTTTGTCGGCGAGGCGGCCCGTAAATTTGGCAGCCAATGCACAGTCGTTGCGATCGACGCAAAGCAGGTGGCGCCTGATCGCTTTGAAATTTTTACCCATGGCGGCAGAGAGCCAACCGGGATTGACGCAGTTGCGTGGGCCCAGCGAATGGTATCCTTAGGCGCCGGAGAGCTTCTTTTGACGTCAATGGATCGCGACGGCACCAAATCCGGCTTTAATCTACCCTTGACCCGGGCTGTATCCGATGCCGTATCGGTACCGGTGATTGCGTCCGGAGGTGTCGGAACACTCGATCATTTGGTTGAAGGAGTTCGCGATGGCCACGCGTCGGCCGTCCTCGCAGCCTCGATCTTCCATTTCGGCGAATTTACCATCGCCGAAGCGAAACAACACATGGAGGCGGCCGGTCTTCCGGTCCGTATGACGCCATGAGTGACATCTTGCAGGAACTTTTCGACGTGATCGAAAGCCGCCGAGGCGGTGATCCTGATAGCTCACACACTGCCCGGCTTTTCCACCGTGGCCGGGCCAAGATCGCCCAAAAAGTGGGCGAGGAAGCGACCGAGCTGGTCATAGAGGCCATCCGGAACGAGCGAGCGAAAATTGCGTCGGAAAGCGCCGATCTGCTGTATCACATGCTGGTCCTTTGGTCAGACGCCGGCGTTCATCCGGACGATGTTTGGCGAGAACTCCAAGGGCGCCAGGGTATCTCCGGCATCGCCGAGAAGAAGGCGCGAAAACTAGCGAAAAAGGCATTTCGGGAGAGTGGGGAATGAAGACCTATGATGACAACAACATCTTCGCCAAAATTCTTCGCGGAGAAATTCCGAACGATACGGTCTATGAAGACGACCACGTGCTCGCTTTCCGCGACATAAATCCCCAGGCGCCGGTTCATGTGCTGGTTATTCCCAAAGGCGCGTATGTTGATATGACAGACTTCAGCGCCAATGCCAGCGATGCAGAATTGACGGCTTATTTTCGGGCGCTTGCCAAGATTGCCAACCTGCTCGGGGTTGAGGACGACGGGTACCGTTTGATTTCGAACACCGGCAAAAATGGCGAGCAGGATGTGCCCCATCTGCATGTGCACATTGCTGGCGGTCGACGCCTCCGTCGTATGCTGCAGCCGTCTGAGGACTAAGGCGGTCCGATTACAGTATGTATTTGTTGATCGGCTAAGCCCAAGTTTTTGACCTTTGAGACTTTGATAAATATCCACTCGTGGGGCGCCGGGTCTTATCATAATTCTTATTAATATTATGTTGCTTTGTTAATCCAATCTCTGTTGTTTCCCGTCTCATCCTTTTGAATCTCTTGACATAAATCTATTTTGATAAGAAGATTCTAAGTAAGGCCGACGTAAGTACTACATCTAGTTACTGCATGTATTTGTTTCGCAATATGTGTAACTGATTCGGGTTTTTACATATTGATTCGTGATTATTCTGACCCGGGAATTTGGCTTGGCTACCTAGTTTGCCAGGCCCTAAAAACTACGAGGCGGGGATGACTGGCGACGACGTATACGATCAGTTTGAATCCATCCTGAAAAAGCACGACGCTTATCTGCGGCGCTTTCCGGGTGGCGAGATCGCGGATCTGAGAAATCAGGATTTGCGGGGTCTGCATGCGCCGGGTGTGAATTTGCGCCAGGCTTTGCTGGCAGGCAGCAATCTGCAACGCTCGACCCTGTCCGGTTCCGATTTGACCGACGCCCAAATGTTGACCGTTCGGCTTGGCAGCGCGGATCTTTCAGGTTGTATTCTTGTTGGCGCCAATTTGCGCGGCGCCTCCTTGGCGAACTGCAAGATGATGGCCGCCGATTTAACCAACGCTGATTTGCGACCAATGCGGCTTCGCGACGTTGACCATCAAATCGAGCAGGCCGCCGACCTACAAAACGCAAACCTCAGCGAGGCCCAGGTTGTTGCCACCGACCTGAGCGGCGCCAACCTGTCGGGGGCGGTTGCTGTCGGTGCGTTGTTTGAGGGCGCCACCATGGAAAACGCCAACCTGCATCATGCCGACTTTACCAAGAGCATCTTCAAAAACGCCAATATGAACGGTGCCAATTTGCAGGGCGCTAATTTCACCATGGCGACTTTGCGCGATTGCGACCTCAGCGGCGCAGATTTGCGGTCTTGTAATTTCGACGGCGCTAATCTTGAAGACGCTGACCTTACCGGTTGCCGTATCGCCAGCGGCATGGAATCCCTCCCTGACGATGTGCGGGATCAGATTTACCAGCACTTCATCTGGATCAGCTCAGGCGGGCGCAAGGGTGACCGCGCCAAGCTCGCTGGACTGGATTTGCGCGGGCTGGATTTATCCGGCACCGATCTTTCGGCCGCGGATCTCTCCGGTGCTAATCTTGCTGGGTGCAATCTGAGGCTTTGTTCTTTCCGGTTCTCAAGCCTGATGGGCGCCAACCTTCAGCAAACCAATCTGACCCGCTGCGATATGCGGGGCACCAATTTGCGGGATGCCGATTTGACCGGTGCCACTTTGACTTCGGCCAGACTGTCCCGGATCTCGGTCTTGCGTCCGGGGACGCTTGAGGTTTTGCGTGAGTGGCCAACCGATCTACGCGGTGCCACTCTGGTTGGTGCTAAATTGCAGAAAGCGGATTTGACTGGCGCATTGGTCGACAAGACCCGGTTCGATCAGGCTGACGTTACTCATGCTTCTTTCGCTGACGTGGCCACTAAGCTTTGTTCTTTCGAAGACTCGCTCGGCTTCAACGATTCCAACGCAGCTGAGTAATTCGCGCATAGTACATCAGTACTTTGGCCCGGCGTCACTTCCCCCCAGTTGGGTAAGTTCGGCCAGCATTGCCTCGATGCGAGGATCATCAAGATCGCGAATTTTTTCCGATAAGACGTTGGCCAGTTCTGTCGCTCGTGGGCTGAGGCCAGCAGTGTCGATTACGATCCGTGGATGTGAGATTTGGGCCAAACGCTTTAGAGCTTCTGCATCATCCCAGATCAAACCGAAATATTGGCAGATTTGATGAATGAGCCCGACCGTCGGGCGACCGCGCTTGCCATGCTCCAACGCCGAGAGATAGGCCGGAGAGACATGCAGAGCCTCGGCCATCACTTTCATTGTAACCGCTTTGTCGGACCGTAGCTCGCGCATCCGGGCACCAAACGGGGTCATTGCCCGGCTCGCTGGCGCCGCAGAAGCACGTATATGGCGCCCGCGCCGCCATCGCGTGGCTGTGCCGGTGCATAGGCGAGAACAATGCTACGGTTCGGTCCGTCTTTCAGCCAAGCCGGGGTCATCCGCCGCAACACGCCGGCTTCACTGTCCCCTCGCCCGCCACCGCCCACATCTCCACGGGCATCTCCACGGGCATCTCCACGGGCATCTCCACGGGTGCTCCCTCTGGCACCCTTGCCGGTGATTACCAGAACGCAGCGGCGACCGCCGCGATAGCTGCCCTGAATGAACGCATTCAAAGCGATATGCGCCTCGACCTGGCGCATGCCATGAAGATCCACTCGGCCCTCGATTGCAATCTGGCCTCGGCGCAACCGGAGCTCGGTCCTGCGATCAAGACCAGGGGTCCGTCCCGGGCCATGATCGTCAAGCGCAGCCGGAAAACTTGCTGCCTCGCTGGCCAGTTGATGCCGTGTCAGAATTTGCTTTGCTTTGGGCTTGCTGTCCTTGCGGGGTGTCTTGGTGTTTTCCGGGTCTGGCACCGCCACGGCGAACTCGACTTCAACCGCTGGCAAACGATTGTTTTTCAGCGGCTTGGCATCAGCAACAACCCGGTCGAACAACGCCATATCCGACCGGTCCAATTCGGTAAGTCGGGCTGGACGGGTGTGGGTATTTTTTGGCTTCTTCATCAGCCAACAAGAACCACGTGCAGCCGCCTGGGCCCATGCGCGCCGAGTTGTAATGTCTGCTCTATGTCGCCGGTGCGCGATGGCCCGGTAATCATATTGACCGTGCGGGGCAAGCGGCCGTCTGCGTCGAGACAGGTCTCGCGCAGACGCGCCCAGGCCTCTTCGTAGCCGCCAACCACATCGTCACGCCGCAATACGACAATATGGGTGTCAGGCAGGAAATTGACGGTGGTCGGTGCCTGCACGCCGGATCGCAGGATTAAGGTTCCGGTCTCCGCTACGCCAGCCAGTGCCATCGCCAGACCGACTTCATCCTCCGAAACCGCCGGACCAGACCTGGTTTCGACCTGCGGTACGGCGTCCCAGTCCAGTCTGTCAGCAATTTCCTGTGTCTGAACCAACCTTGCAGGCAGGTTCTCGCTCGCCAAATAGCGGGCGATCGCCGCCGGAATCTCCAGATCCGTCGCTACCTCTTCCAAGGTCGCCGCCGCACCAAGGGTCATTTGGATGAAGTCTTCAACAGCCGCGGCACCTGAAACTTGGCCTCGAGCCGGCACAAGATTGGCGATCGGCGCGTTCAGACGCGCGTCCAGTTCCGCCGATTTATCCACATCAAGCCGACCCCTTCCCAAAGAGGCTCGCACACGACCAAGTATCGCTTCCCGGGCGCTCATTTGGTGGAGCTCGCTGGGTATGACTTAGTCTGCTTATAGAGCGACCGAAAGGTCCTACCTTGAGTAACCGGGAGATCGCGCACCGATGTCCAGCCCCCCGCCAAAGGTAGTGACGTCACGACTCCCTGACCCCACCCGAGATTTGCAATCGCCCGCGCTACCAGACCGGTAACCGCGCCATAAAGCCTCGGCCGCGTGGCCAGAAACCGCCACAATCGCAGTCCCCATCGGGTCGCTTTGGGAGAGATGCCCCGTTCATGTTCTCGGGTCCGATAGGCTCGCATTAGCTGCGGCAAGGGAATACGCATCGGGCAGACTTCTTCGCATTTTCCACAAAATGTCGAGGCGTTTGGTAGGTGGCCCGCCTGATCGATGCCGATCAAGGTCGGCGTCAAGATCGCCCCCATCGGGCCAGGATAAACCCAGCCATAGGCGTGGCCACCGACAGCACCATAAACCGGACAATGATTCATACAGGCCGAACATCGGATGCAACGCAAGATCTCGCGAAATTCGGTTCCAAGCAGATCGCTTCGGCCATTGTCCAGAAGAACGACGTGGTATTCCTCTGGTCCATCCAGATCCTCTTTGCGCTTAGGGCCCGAGGACAAGGTAGTGTAAACCGAAAACTCCTGACCGGTCGCCGATCTGGCAAGCAGGCGCAGGATTGTCGCCATATCCTCCATCGTCGGCACGATTTTTTCCAGGCTGGCGATGACGACATGGGCTTTGGCAAGAGTTTGCGTCAGATCGCCATTGCCTTCGTTGGTAACGATTGTACTGGTTCCGGTTTCGGCGACTAGGAAATTGGCGCCCGTGATGCCAACATCGGCGTCAAAATACTCTTGGCGCAGCATGGTACGCGCCTCATCGGTCAAATCACGCGGCTCATCAAGCGGGCGGTCCGCCGGCAACTCAGTGTGGGCCTCACGAAACGCCTCGATAACCTGATCCTTGGTCACATGAATTGCTGGCGCAATTATGTGGCTCGGCGGCTCCTTGCGCAGTTGAATGATATATTCGCCAAGATCGGTCTCGACAGGCCGAATGTCGTGCTCTTCCAAGTAATCATTGAGGGCGATTTCCTCAGCGATCATGGATTTGCCCTTGGTTACCGACCTTGCGTTCAGTCGTTGACAAATTTCCAGGATCGTCTGTCGCGCGTCTTGCGGCGTTTCGCACCAATGCACCTGACCGCCATTGGCCACAACCCGCTCCTCGAAGCGCTCAAGATAGAAATCGAGATGCTCGAGCGTGTGGTTCTTGATGTCGCGCGCGGTGTCTCGTAAGGCATCAAACTCGGGCAACCGCGAGATCGCCTGGGCCCGGTTGACTGGAAACCCGCCGCGCATCTTGGACAGCGCTTGCCTGAGTGTTGGGTTGGCGAGCGCTTCGTGCACATTTTCGGGGAATTGGTGGGATGTTGCGCGCATCAGACCTCCGCCTCCCCGAAACCTGGCTCCCCGATAGCCGGCTCATCAACCATGCCAGCCAGCACCTCTGCAACGTGGCGGACTTGGACCGGCGAGCCCTGGCGTTTCAACTTACCCGCAATGTTGAGTAGGCACCCGAGATCACCAGCCAATACCATCCCGGCTCCGCTCTCGCCCGCCCTGGTAACCTTGTCGGTCACCATATGATCAGAAATTTCCGGGTATTTGATACAGAAGGTGCCGCCAAAGCCGCAACAAACCTCGCTATCCTCCATCTCGACCAATTCCAGGCCTTCGACTGAACCAAGCAGTTCGCGGGGTTGCTCTTTGATGCCAAGCTCACGAAGCCCCGAGCACGAATCGTGATAAGTCACCTGGCCCTCGAATTGCGCGGATACCGCTTTGACCCCGAGCACATCGACCAGAAAACTCGTTAGCTCGTGAGTTCGCCCGGCCAAAGTCTCAGCCCGCCGGGCCATTTCTGGCTCATCCGAAAACAGATGTGGATAGTGCTCCTTGAGCATCCCGGCGCACGACCCGGATGGTGCCACCACATGGTCATAGCCCTCAAAAATCTCGATCGTCCGCCGTGCAAGCGCTCTGGCGCTTTCGGTGTCGCCTGAATTATAGCCCGGCTGGCCGCAGCAGGTCTGGGCCTCCGGGGCCTCGACGACACACCCCGCCGCCTCCAGCAGCTTGATGGCTGCAAATCCGACACTCGGACGAAACAAATCGGCGAGGCAAGTGACAAACAAGCCAACAGTTGGTTGGGGATGGGAGCCGGTCTCGCGCACAGGCAAGATCCTTCCTCGATTGGGAGCGGGCGGCGCTAACATGCTGTTTGATGCCCTGCTTGGCAAGCCAGGCCTGAGCCCATGTCGACAAATGCGCTAATTCGCCAGCGCCACCGAAAGACTGCGGGGCAAAATCAAATACAATGACCCCTCGGCCGCCATTCCACCGGCCAGATCTGCCGCCTGCGGCCCGTGGCCCCAAAAAACATCACCCCGGATCGCGCCCTGGATCGCGCCCCCGGTATCTTGAGCGACCATAAGCCGTGCAAGTTTGCGGCCGGTTTCATCCCCATGATCGGCAACAAGCCAGATCGGGGCACCAAGCGGCAACTGTGTGCGATCAACCGCAAGGCTTCGCCCCGGAGTCAAAGGCACACCTTGCGCACCGAGCGGGCCTTCACCCTGGTTTTCTCGGAAAAAGATAAATGACGGATTACGGTTCATCACGGCCCGCATCTGTTCCGGATGGTCTGCCAACCAGGTCCGGATCGCGGCCATCGACATGTCTTCACGGCGAACATGGCCCTTTTCAATCAGATGCCGGCCGATTGCAAAATACGCATGTCCGTTCTGCCCATCATATCCGACCCTGAGAACCCGGCCATCGGCCAGTCGTACCCGGCCGGAACCTTGAATATGAAGGAAGAACGCATCGATCGGATCGGCGAGCCATGCCAGCGGTTCAGCTCGGCCGACCAGTGATCCGGCGGCAATTTCCGCACGGCTGTCATAGGGCACCAACCGCCCGCCCTTAACCCGGCCAGCAATCCGTTTTCCGCGCAGCCCCTTTCGCCATTTCCCGAGCTCGACCTGAACGAGATCAGCTGGGCGGCGATAAAGTGGCACCTCAAATCCGCCTTCTCTGCGGATCGAGCCGGCGATCTCAGGTTCATAATAGCCCGTGAACAGACCCTTTTCAGTCGTCCCTACCCGCACCAGGTAGGGTTGGAACCAAGCCTCAAGGTAGGCACGAGCACTTCCCTCGGTGGGGCTGCCTGTCGGCAAGGCATTACAGGACGGTAACCAGTCGCCAACACGCCCGCCGATCGGCGCAGGCGTCACGGCCGTCGATGCATCGCGCTTCGCCAAGAGCGCACAACTTCGCGCCAGTGCTGGCAACGCTTTGGCGACACTGTCTTGGGTCCATCCAGGTAAGTCTGAGAATTTGACCGCTGATAACCGAACTGGCGCATCAGTGGCAGTCTTGTCGGAACCCGGTATTTCACCAACCGGCGAGGTACACGCAGATACCAGGATTAAAGCGGCACACAGCCATCCGCGCGCCATTGTCCCGCGCCAGGGTGCGGTCGAGATCGCTCTCGGGATCATTCCTCTGGCGAGCGTGTGGCGACCAACTGCCAGTTCGGATCACCAGAGTGGGTATCGCGGGCGAATGTCCAAAGGTCTGTAATGGTCTCGATCCGATCAGGGTCGCCGTCTATAAGCTCACCCGCCGCATCCCGGGTTGCTTTGACCTGATCACTGACGAATTCGACCGTTACGTGGGCCTGGCTGCCCTTCATGGTCACGTCCATAACGTCGGCCGACTTGACGAAGGCAACGCGGGTTTCTTGGGTTTCGCCCGCCGCCTCTCTTTCATCGATCGCCGCCTCGAAACCGGCCCCAAGGTCATCACCAAGAAGTGGGAGCAGCGTGTCGCGATCGCCAGCCGCAAAGCTAAATACGATCATCTCAAACGCGCTCTTGGCGCCGCCGAGAAATTCGCGCTCGTCAAAGGAAGGGTCGGCAGTTTTCAGCTGCATCATACCGCTGAGCGAATCATCGTTTTCCGCATCTTCGCCATTCGCTTGTTGGTCATCATCGCGATCGGGCAGAGCGATGACATTGTCATTCTCTGCATCGTCATCGGCTTCCTGCTGAAACGGGTCTCCTCGGCGCGGCTCATGCCCGGTCCGACGCCCAAGCACACCGCGCAGTCGCAGAATCAGGAATCCCGCGATCATCGCGAAGACGATTATGTCGAGAAATGCGAAGCCTTCGCCCATCATATACTCACTGAACGGCCCCGGCTGGACCCTTGGTCAACCATGCACTAATTATCATGAACCCGGTTAGTCTTTTGCGTCGCTAATTATAGCTCTGCCATCCCGGTATCCGCACGTGCAATTAAACGGTACAGCACCATAGATAGGCTGTCACTTTTGAAAGAGCAAGAATGGGTCTAATCATCCTCGCCACAATCCTTTCGGTTCCAGTCGTCGAAATCGCCGTATTTATCGAAGCCGGCAACCGTGTTGGGGTCTGGCCAACGGTTGGCGGCGTGATCCTAACCGCGATTATCGGCACGGCTTTGTTTCGACATCAAGGGCTAGGCCTCATCGCCCGCGCACGATCCAATCTGGAAGCAGGCCAGATGCCCCTTCGCGAGGTTGTTGACGGCTTGGGTCTGCTGATTGCTGGCATTTTGCTGCTCATCCCGGGATTTGTCACCGATGCGCTTGGGTTTCTGCTCTTCGTGCCACCGATTCGGATCCTCGCAGTTGCCGGCCTCATTAAGCGCGTCATGCGCTCTGGGCAGGCCCATGTTCACATGAGTGCCGATACCGGGGGCTTCAACGCGCATCAGCCGAACAACTCTTCTGGCCCGATCATAGATGGTGATTTTGTTGACCTGGGCGAGCCGGAACGCGGCACGTTGGTACATAAGGAAGACGGCCAATCACCCGAGAACCAAAACGACCAACAACCAAGGAAGCCAGAATGATCCTGTTGCGCCATGGTGAGTCCGAGTTCAATGTCATTTTCTCCCGCACCCGGGTCGACCCGGGGATTGAAGACCCGAGCTTGACCGAACTTGGGCGCCAGCAGGCTCAAGCCGCCGCTGATGTTTTGCGAAATCACGATATCAGACGCATCCTAGCGAGCCCATATAGCCGGACACTGCAAACCGCCGAGATCGTCGCTAGAACCTTAGGGGTGCCGGTGGATATCGAGCCCCGGGTCCGCGAGCACAAACATTTCATATGCGACACCGGAACACCGACAAGTCAGCTCGCGGCAAACTGGCCGGACTGGCGGTTCGATGCCCTGGCCGAACAATGGTGGCCGGAAGACAGCGAGACGGACGAAGACGTGCGCAGTCGCGCCGGAGACTTTCTGGCTGACATCGAACAGATATCCGAGTGGCGCCACGTGGCCGCAATCACGCATTGGGGCTTCATTCGCGGAATGACCGGTCTACGCGTGATCAATTGCACGGCTGTACGTATCGACGCCAGCGGCGGCGCGGTAGTTGTCCACTCCCCACTTCCATGCTAGGCACCGGGTGAGTATTCCCATTTCAATGACCAACGAGACGCGGATATGAGCGAAGAGACTTCAGGTGACGGTGGCGGCCAGAATGAAGCAGCGGTTCTGCCGTTGGTGGTGAACGCCCAATACGTCAAGGATCTGTCGTTCGAGAACCCGAGGGCTCCGATGAGCCTACAGCAGAGCGAAGAGGCGCCGCGCATTGATGTCAATGTGGATGTGCAAGCCACCCGGCTCGGCGAAACCAACTATGAGGTCATCCTGGCGCTGACAGCCACAGCGAATAGCGGCGATGACAAAGTATTTCTGGTCGAGCTTAGCTATGGCGGCCTGTTCACTTTGGGTGGGATCCCAGAGGAACACATCCAGCCGGTTTTGCTAATCGAGTGCCCGCGGTTGCTCTTCCCGTTCGCACGGGCGGTTATCGCGGATATGACCCGTGATGGCGGTTTCGCGCCGCTGATGATCCAGCCCGTCGATTTCGCCGAAATGTATCGGCGCTCGCAACAGCCACCACAGGAAGCCCCCGTTGAAAATGCCCCGGCTGGCGACACCCCGGCTGGTGACGCCCCGGCTGGCGATGCCTTGGCTGGCGACCCGCAAGGCAACGCCTAACCCATTCAAGCGGCGTTACTCACGCGTCCAGATCGGGTCTTTGATTTCATTTAACAAGGCTTGATGAGCCTCCAGCTCTGCTGGATCGGGCGCATGTGGACGTGGCTCGCGTGCGCGGGTCTCTGCTATTTCCTTCGACTCTGAAACAATTGCGTCCCGTTTCAACTCAAAGCCCGGTTGCCGACCCCCGATAAGTTCCAGATAGACTGACGCCAAAAGATCAGAATCAATCAGGGCACCGTGTAGATCGCGGCCGGAATTGTCGATCTCGAACCGGCGACAAAGAGCATCCAGACTGGCTTGGGCGCCCGGATATTTCCGCCGGGCCATCTGCAGCGTATCGATTGCCCGTTCAATGGGAAGCTCATCCATTTCCAGGCGACGCAACTCAGCATTCAGGAAACCAATATCAAAGCGAGCGTTGTGAATGATCAGCGCGTCGTTGGCTATAAAGGTGAGGAAGCTTTCGGCAATTTCTTCAAATTTTGGTTTTGATTCGAGAAATTCATCTGACAATCCGTGCACTTCAAACGCACCGACATCCACCGCGCGTTCAGGGTTGATGTAGACATGGAAACTCTCGCCCGTCGGAAGATGGTTCAAGAGTTCAAGCGCACCAATTTCGATTACGCGATGACCATGAAGCGGATCTAGGCCCGTTGTTTCGGTATCCAGAACGATTTCTCTGATCATCGCCTGATCCTTTTGCGTGAACCGGAAAGGTCCCGGGTTTGCCGTGAAGCCTGCCGTAAAACCTGCCGCAATCGTCGATAAGTGAAAGCATACCCCAACCCGGTTTCAATTACCCAATCGGCACGGCGGCGTTTCTCGTAGTCGGGTGTTTGGCGCGCCAAAATAGCGTCGAGCTTTTCTTGGGTCATGCCAGGGCGACGCAAAACTCTCTGACGTTGCAGGAAGGTCGGGGCACTGACCACAATCACCCCATCACACCGCGCATCTCCACCGGTCTCAAACAACAACGGCACATCAAGAACTGCCAAGGGATGCCCTGCACGACTATGCCGTTTCAGGAAGGCGTCCCGATCTCGGCCGACCAGCGGATGTACGATCCGCTCAAGGCGAGTTAGCGCTTCCGGCTTTCCAACTACACACGATGAAAGCACCGTTCGGTCGACAGCTCCATCGACCACTGCGTCGGGAAACGCGGCACCAACCGGTTCAACCGCGGCGCCACCGGATGAAAACAGACGATGGACACAAGCATCAGCGTCATGCACCGGCACACCCAACCGACGCAGCATGCTGGCGGTGGTCGATTTACCCATCCCGATTGATCCTGTGAGCCCTAATACGATCATTGTCTTACCCCGGCACGATTTCGCGCCGCCGAAGGAATATCAACAATTCCAACAGCGGTAAGCCGAGAATGGAGAAATAATCGCCTTCTATGCGGGCAAATAGCTGTGCTCCCAAACCCTCCAGATGATAGACGCCGACCGAGCCGAACACCTCTGGACCGGCGGCATCAAGGTACGCCTCAATGAAACTTTCGTCTAAGTCCCGCATAGTCAGCACTGGAACTGAGACATGACGCCAAAGCTGTTCACCGGCCTGGTAGACGGTCACTGCTGCCAGCAACCGGTGACGCCGCCCGGACAATTGCTTTAATTGGCGAACAGCGGCCGCACGATCAGCCGGCTTTTCGAACCAATCCCCATCGCATTCGAGAATTTGATCGGAGCCAATTACCAGCGCCTTCGGGTGAAGCCTGGATACGTGCAGTGCTTTCAACTCGGCCAGTTGTACGGCCGCCTGCTCCGGCGATGATCCGGCGGCGCGGGCACTGTCACGAACCGGGGCCTCATCTACGTCCGCCGGTATAACTTCGAAGTCGAGGCCCGCTGCTCGAAGGATGCTCGCCCTATGAACACTACCTGACGCCAGGATTACCGAGACTTCACCCGCACGGGGTCCCAACAGCAGCGGATTGGTCATTCAGCTTTCCCGGCCATGAAACCGCTCATAGCGTTGCAAGACGGCGGCAGCGGTCTCTTCGATCGATCGTCGAGTTACGTTGATCACCGGCCAGCCATTTTTGCTGAACAACCGCCGGGCCTCGGTTACTTCCTCCTTAACCCGCTCGATATCGACATAGTCGGTTTCTTCTTCTTGTTTCAGCATTAGCATCCGATTTCGTCGGATTTGCGTGAGGCGTGCCGGGTCATTGGTAAGCCCGATGATGAAGGCGGTGGTGGTGCGCGCGATTTCCTCAGGAACCGGGACACCCGGTACCAGCGGAATATTGGCGGTCTTGTAGCCTCGATTTGCGAGATAGAGTGAGGTTGGTGTTTTCGATGTTCGAGAGACGCCCAGAATAATGATATCCGCCTGATCCAAGTCATGGGTCATCTGCCCATCATCATGGGCAAGGGTGAAATCCATGGCCTCAATGCGGCCGAAATAGGCAGAATCAAGCTCATGCTGTAGGCCCGGACGGCCGCGACTTTCACGCCCGAGAAATTTTCCTAAAGTGGCAACCACCGGGTCCAAGACCGAGATACAAGGCACTCCGAGACGACGGCACCCGTCTTCCAGGCGTTGGCGAAGATCATCATCAACGATCGTGAACAAAACTGGCCCACGATAGCTGTCGACAGCCGTTAATATTTTCTCGATATGACCTTCGGTTCGAACCAGCGACCAGACGTGCTCATTAGCGCGAACCCCTTCGAACTGCACCAGGCAAGCCCGTACAACCTGGTGATTGGTCTCACCGGTTGCGTCTGAGACCAGATGCAGGTGGATCTCACTTGGTGTTACGATCGGATCGCTCCTGGGGAAAAGTTCTGGGTTGTTTTGGGATAAGCCGACACGAGATCCAAACTTTGAAAAAGACTGCACGTTCCAAGGAGTCTTCTCCCCGACCTGTCCGGCCTGTGGATATCTCATACACGATTGTCGAATTCGGGGACAGACGTGGCAAGCGCTGTTTTGTCCCCGTTATTCACGCTACTCCCATTTAAGGATACGGGTTTGTTCTTCCGACTTTTGCCCAGATCTATCCCTTAGATCCGGGAATTCTTATTCCAGTTAGCCGGCTGAGGATATTCGGTGGATGAAATTTAATCCCCGAGATTCACCGCATAACAACTACTACCAACTTCTTTATTAAAAACTCTTTAGAAGGTATGGGTGAGCAGCTTATCGAACCGACCAGGATATCAAATGACCGAGAAACTTCTCTTGCGTGTCTTGCAGGGCGAACCCGTAACCCGGGTGCCTGTTTGGCTTATGAGACAGGCCGGACGGTATTTGCCGGAATATCGTGCGACCCGAAGCCAAGCCGGAAGTTTTTTGGATCTTTGTTTTAATCCTGAGCTTGCCGAAGAAGTTACTTTGCAGCCGATCCGGCGGTATGGGTTTGACGGCGCAATCCTGTTTTCTGACATTTTGATCGTGCCTTTTGGACTTGGCCAACCCGTCCGTTTCGAGGAAGGCAAAGGCCCCATACTGGAGCCAATTGAAGATGCGAGTGGGCTCTCGCGATTGGATTTTGAGAGCTTTGAGCTCAAGGTTAGCGGGATCTATGAAACTGTTCGGCGGGTGCGATCCAGCTTACCGCAAGAGACCACGCTGATTGGGTTCGCTGGCGCGCCCTGGACGGTTGCGACCTATATGATCGAGGGTGGATCCAGTAAGGATTTTGCGAAAACAAAGGCCTTTGCTTATCGTGATCCAGCGGGATTTTCACAGCTCATCGACATCCTGGTTGAGGCGACCGGACAGTATCTGTTTGGTCAGATCGAGGCTGGTGCTGATTGTGTGAAATTATTCGACAGTTGGGCTGGCGCGTTATCGGAAAGTCATTTTGAAAGCATAGTGATCGAGCCAACGCGTCGTTTGGTTACGATGCTGCGTGAAAAATACCCTGATGTGCCGGTGATCGGGTTTCCGCGTGGTGCTGGCGCCAACTACACGGAATTCGTTGCAAGAACGGGAGTTGATGCTGTTGCCATCGATACGAATGTGCCTTTGGCATGGGCATCGGAGCATCTTCAGACCCGGTTGCCGCTTCAAGGTAACCTTGACCCGATCGCATTGATCGCCGGCGGTGACGCCCTCGACACAGAGGTTGACCGGATCTTGGAAGGTTTGGCGAATGGGCCACATATTTTCAATCTCGGTCACGGAATCTTGCCATCAACGCCGCTTGAAAATGTTGAGAGGCTTGTCCGGCGAATTCGTGATCATCGGTCTTGAGCCGGGATTAGCGCGTAATGGGTGAACGGATCGCGGTGGTTTTGTTTAATCTTGGCGGTCCCGACAGCCCGGATGCTGTTCGTCCGTTTCTTTTTAATCTGTTCAATGATCCCGCAATCATATCCCTAGCGAACCCTGCTCGGTGGCTGCTAGCTCAACTGATCTCTCGCCGGCGTGCGCCAGTGGCGCGCGCGATCTATGAGCAGATCGGTGGAAAATCACCGCTAAAAGCAAACACTGAGGCGCAGGCTGAGGCTCTGACGGAAGCCCTGGGTGACTTGGGGACCGTGGAGTGCTTTGTTGCTATGCGGTATTGGCACCCGTTTACCAGTGAGACCGCGCGCGCAGTTAAAGAGTTCGCGCCGGATCGGATCATTCTCCTACCACTCTATCCGCAATACTCAGGAACAACTGTGGGCTCATCTTTGAAGGAATGGAGCCGTCAAGCGAGTGTAGCTGGTATCGAAGTACCGACGGCGACGATCTGTTGTTATCCGATAAATAGCGGATTTATTACGGCCGTTGGTGACACCATTCGTCAATCGGTCAAGGCTTCAGGTTTTGATCTGTCGGGCGTGCGGGTCTTATTTTCGGCTCATGGGCTGCCAAAAAAGATTGTCACTGCCGGAGACCCTTATCAGTGGCAAATTGAGCAAAGTGCGGCCAAGGTCGTCGAAACACTCGAACCAGAGCTTACGGACTGGGTAATTTGTTATCAAAGCCGCGTTGGACGTCTGGAGTGGATCGGGCCCTCGACGGATGATGAGCTGAAGCGGGCAGCCGATGACAACAAACCAGTCGTCGTCGTGCCGATAGCCTTTGTGTCGGAGCATTCGGAAACTTTGGTGGAAATTGAGATCGAATACCGTGAACTGGCGGAAAAATTAGGCGTACCGGGGTTTGTGCGAGTACCCACGGTCGGTACCGCTGATGCATTTATCGAGGGTTTGGCGGCCATGGTCCGGACTGCGGTGAGTGAAGATGAACATTTAGCGCCGGAAGGAAAGGGCAGCAGGATTTGCCCGAATATGTTTGGGCGATGTCCCTGTCGTGCCTCGGGCGTCTCGGGAGGCGTTTAGATGGAAGCGTATCTTTGGATCAAGGCGTTACATGTTATCAGCGTAATTTCTTGGATGGCGGGGATGCTCTATTTGCCCCGGCTGTACGTGTATCATGCCGGAGCCGAGCCAGGTTCAGCGACCTCGGAAACTTTCAAAATCATGGAGCGCCGGCTGCTTCGCGCCATCATCAACCCGGCGATGATCGCTGCGTTCGGTTTTGGGATTTGGATGATCGTACTAGATCCAGACCTGCTGTCTCAGCCGTGGATGCAAGTAAAATTGGCCTCGGTTTTGGTCCTGTCAGGTTTGCATGGGTATTTATCAATCTGGCGTCGTGACTTTGAGGCTGATCGAAATCGAAAATCCGCTGGGTTTTTTCGGGCCGTGAACGAAATACCGACAGTCATTATGGTTATTGTTGTTATCATGGTTATTGTTCGACCGTTTGTTTGATGCGCTATGGCTGCCCACATCATGAATTGACTTTACGTCAGTGTTTCTATAAACGACGCGTAGATGGCCCAACCGGCCATCCCTCCATCCGAACTTCCCGACAAGCTAAAATGAGCGACAACCGATAAAACGTCGCCGATCTAGGGGCTAACGGGAACCGGGCTAAAATTTCCCGTCATTTTACGTTATCAAAAATCATGCATCTTCAAGAGCTTAAACAAAAGTCACCGGCCGACCTCCTCACCTATGCCGAGGAGCTCGAGATCGAAAATGCGAGCACCCTGCGCAAACAGGATATGATGTTCGCCATTCTGAAACAGCTAGCCGAAAACGATGTTGCGATCTACGGCATGGGCGTTCTTGAAACGCTTTCCGATGGATTTGGCTTCTTAAGGTCACCGGAATCAAACTACCTGCCTGGCCCAGATGACATTTATGTCTCGCCAAGCCAGGTGCGGCGGTTTGGATTGCGCACGGGTGACACCGTCGAGGGTCAGATCCGCTCCCCGAAGGACGGCGAGCGTTATTTCGCACTTCTCAAGGTCAATGCGATCAACTTCGAGGATCCGGAAGCGGTCCGCCACCGCATCAATTTCGATAATCTGACACCACTTTATCCAGATGAGCGCTTGCGCCTCGAGCAAGAGCAGACAGCCGATAAAGTTCGTGATCATACGACCCGGGTTATCGATCTGATCTCGCCGCAAGGCAAAGGTCAGCGCGGTTTGATCGTGGCGCCACCGCGCACCGGTAAAACGGTGATGCTGCAGAATATCGCGCAGTCGATCGCTGAGAACCATCCCGAGGTCTACCTGATCGTGCTGCTAATCGACGAGCGGCCGGAAGAAGTGACCGATATGGATCGTTCGGTCAAAGGCGAGGTGATTTCCTCGACCTTTGATGAACCGGCGGCGCGTCACGTTCAGGTTGCGGAGATGGTGATTGAAAAGGCCAAACGCCTGGTTGAGCACAAGCGCGACGTCGTAATTTTGCTCGATTCGATCACACGTCTCGCACGCGCCTATAACACCGTTGTGCCGTCCTCGGGCAAGGTGCTGACCGGTGGTGTCGACGCCAACGCCTTGCAGCGCCCCAAGCGCTTCTTCGGCGCGGCCCGGAACATCGAGGAGGGCGGCTCGCTGACGATCGTCGCCACGGCTCTGATCGATACCGGCTCACGGATGGACGAAGTGATTTTCGAGGAGTTCAAGGGTACTGGTAACTCTGAGATCATTCTTGACCGTAAGCTGACCGACAAACGGACATTCCCGGCGATCGATATCACACGCTCCGGGACCCGTAAGGAAGAGCTTCTGGTCGACAAGGCTATGCTCTCAAAAATGTGGGTGCTGCGCCGCATCCTCACGCAAATGGGCACGGTCGATGCGATGGAGTTCCTGTTGGAGAAGCTGAAGCATTCGAAGAGCAACAGTGATTTCTTCGACGCGATGAACTCCTAATCGGCACTACCAGATAACTTATTGATATATCATGTAAAACGGGGCCATTGAGGCCCCGTTCTCATGTCTGAATTTCACTCGAATTACGGAATCAAAATGGTCGAGCCGGTGGTTTTGCGACCCTCCAGCGCTTCGTGGGCCGCCCGAGTTTCGGAGAGCGCGAAGGTCTGGTTGATCTCGATCTTAACTTGACCGCTGCTAACCGCGCCGAAAAGATCGCCTGCGACAGCATCCAGCTCTGGCTTGGTTCCGACATAATTGAACAGTGTCGGCCGGGTAAAGAAAAGCGAGCCTTTTTGGGCGAATACACCCAGGTCGACCGGCGGAACGGCGCCTGATGCTTGACCAAAGCTGACCAGCATTCCGCGTGGCCGGAGGCAATCGAGCGACTTCATCAAGGTGTCTTTGCCGACCGAATCGTACACCACCGGCAGTTTCTTGCCGTCGGTGATCTCATTCACCCGCTCAACGAAGTCCTCACGGGTGTAGACGATTGGATGGTCGCATCCATGCGCCTTAGCCAGCGCTGCTTTCTCATCGTTTCCGACCGTCCCGATTACGGTAGCGCCGAGGGCTTTGGCCCATTGGCAAACAATCAGGCCGACACCGCCGGCGGCGGCGTGAATTAGGATCGTGTCGTCGGCGCTAACCTTATGGATTTGGCGGATTAGATATTGCGCGGTCATACCCTGCAACATCATGGCGGCAGCTGTGTTGTCATCGACCCCGTCGGGAACTTTGACGACCCGGTCGGCGCCGATGATCCGTGCTTCCGAGTAGGAGCCTGGTGGTGGTGAGGCATAGGCGACCCGGTCACCTTGCTTTAGATCGCTCACGTTGGCTCCGGTCGCTTCAACGACACCGGCCCCCTCCATGCCGAGCGTGAGCGGTAGTGCTAGCGGATAGAGACCGCTGCGTTGATAGGTGTCGATGTAATTCAATCCGATCGCGGTGTGGCGAACGCGGATCTCACCGTCTCCTGGATCGCCAACCTCTACGTCTTCCCAGCGTAGAACCTCTGGGCCGCCGGTTTCATGGATGCGAATAGCCTTTGTCATGGTTTTGTTCCTTGGAATTTGGGTGTCTTATGAAAGGTGCGAATGGAAAAACGCGGCGGTGCGATCGTTCGCGAGTTTTGCCGCAGCTTCGTCGTAGTGCTGGCCGCCGTGACGAGCGAATGCATGGTCCTGGCCATCGTAAATATGCAGCGTTGCCATGGGGTGCTCGCCGAGCGCGGTTGTGATTTGAGCTTGTGCCTCGGGCGGGACAAATTGGTCCTTTGAGGCGATGTGGGACATATAGGGGTTTGTGATCTCGGATTTCTCGTCGAGCATGCCTTCCAGGCCGACCCCATAGTAACTGACAGAGCATTCAGCATCAGAACGGGCGGCCATGAGATAGGCCATCTTTCCGCCCAGACAGTAACCGACCGTGCCGATTTTTCCGGTGCAGTTGGTCATGGATCGAAGATGGGCAATTGTCGAAATGAGATCTGAGACACCTTTTTCGGCATCGAATTTTCCAAAAAGGTCAAAGGCCTGATTCCACTCTTCCTGGGTTTTGTCGGTGATTTCGATGCCAGGCTCGATGCGCCAGAAGATATCCGGGCAAAGCACATGATAGCCGAGCGCCGCATAGGCATCGGATATCTCCCGCATAACTTGGTTTACGCCGAATATTTCCTGAATGACCACTAGGCCAGGGGCGGAACCGCCACCGGGCGGCGCTGCATGATATGCCTGGAACGAGCCGCCATCGGCGGCAGATACTGTGACAGATGACATGAGCGGTCTCCCCGTGAGCCGGCTTGTGGTTGAGTTAGGGCAAGGTATCGCGGCCCGGTTGGGCCTGTCCATGGGCTTCAAGGGTCTGCGAACAAATCGGTCTGATTGGCTTCCAAACGCAGTAGGAATTCCTTAGTTATGATGCCACCTTGACCGGAATACCCTGTAAGTTTTCCACCGCCACCCAGGACCCGGTGGCAGGGAACGATGATTGGGATGGGGTTCCGTCCGCATGCCGTTCCGACCGCCCGCGCGGCAGAGCCGAGGAGAGTGGCAAGCTCGCCGTAGGTTTTGGTTTCACCAAAGCCAATATCGAGCATTGCTGCCATAACTGAAGCCACGAAAGCTTGATCTGGAAAGGCGAGTGGTAAGTCGAAATCGTGAAGCCGTCCGGCGAAATAAGCGTCAAGCTGTTGGCAGGCTTCAAGGGCAAGGTTATCCGAGTTGGTAGTGCTGTTGCCGACAGCATCTTCGGCGATCCATTCGACACGCTTAACGGCCTCGCCGTTGGTTTCCACAGCCAGGAGGCCAATTGGAGTAGCGATACTCGCCGTTGCCATTGTCTATTGTTCCACTATCGCCCTGAGCTCGTCACCTGAGTGGACCGGAAGTGAGCAGGTTTGTCCATGACAGATAACGGCGGTTGCCTGTTTGATGGTGAGTAAGGCGCCAGCGGCGAGATGATTTTCTGGCAGAGAGTCCGAAGCCAATAGCGGGTGAATAATCCGGTTTGGTATGGCGGATTTCCAAGCAATATTGGTCATTTGGGTCAATTCATGGTCGCCTTCTGGGCCGGTCAAAACGATCACCTGCGCATGGTCTAAAAGATCCTTCGCGTTGATCAGGCTCACCAAGGCAATTGGGCTTTTTGCAATATCACCGGAGAAAGTTTTGAAAAGCGTATCGGCGCGCCGGCGGTACGTGTCATTGCCTGTTAGGTGAAATAGACGCGCCAAGATCTCGGCTGTGACGGCATTGCCGGATGGCGTTGCGTTATCCGATGCGGTCTTGGGGCGGGTGATAACGTCTAATGTGTCTGCAGCGCTGAGGTAGTACCCGCCTCCCGCTGTGTCCGCAAAATTGGCTTCGATTATTTCGGCGGCATCGATTGCTCGTTCAAGGAAGACGCGCTTCCCCGTGGCCTCGAATAGGGCGATCGAGGCCAAGGCCATTTGGGCGTGATCGTCGAGAGTGCCGGGATGACGGGCTTCGCCGCGGCACCAGGAGTGCAAAAACCGGCCGTCTCGTTCGAGAGACTTGATGACGAAAGCATGCGCCTGCAGGGCTGCATCTAACCAATCCGGACGATCGAAAGTCCTTGCTGCGCGCGAAAGGGCGGCGATCATCATGCCATTCCAATCCGCCAAAACTTTGTCGTCGAGCGTGGGGCGAGGGCGTGATGCACGAGCGCAAAGGAGTAGTGCTCTAATTTTTCCGAAGTCAGCCTCTCGCTCGGCGCTGTAAGGTCCGCGCATTCGCCTGCGATTGAGGATTGTGTTCCCCTCCCAATTTCCGCCCGAAGTCACGTCATATACAGTCTTGAAACCATTGATTATTTCAGGATCCATTTCAGCAAGGTGGCTATCGATCTCTGGTTCCGACCAGACGTAGAAACGACCTTCCTCTCCCTCGCTGTCGGCGTCCAAGGTGCCGGCGAAGCCGCCTTCACCATGCGCGTCGCCGACGACCATCTCTCGGAGAAGCCACGCGACGGTTTCGGCTGCTCGTTGCTCGTAGAGCGGGTTGCCGGTCTCGGTCCAGATTTGGGTTAGACACTCGATAAAGGCGGCATTGTCATACAGCATCTTTTCGAAATGCGGCGCCAGCCATTCTTCGTCCGTCGAGTAGCGCGAAAGGCCACCGCCAAGATGATCATAAATTCCGCCCTCACACATTGCATCTAAGGTCGTGGTCACGGTTGACATCAGAATCGGATTGGCTGTTCGCTTATGAGAGCCCCAAAGGCGCAGAAGCGTTGGGAAGTGCGGAAATTTTGGCGCGCCGGCTAACCCGCCGAAAGTCGTATCGAAATGTCGGGTAATACCAAGTGAGATTAGATCAATTTCTTCCGCATCAAGGCTCTCGCCGGCTTCGGGTTTAGAGAGTTGGGTCAGAGCCTCACGCAAACTTTCGACGTTCTGGCGGACACGGCCCGGAGCACTATTATATGTGCTGGAGATATGCTGCAGAACCTGAGTAAAGCCGGGGCGGCCATAGCGCGGTGTCGAGGGGAAGTAGGTTCCGCCCCAAAATGGCTCGCCATCGGGTGTCAGAAACATTGTGAGAGGCCAACCCCCTTGCTCACCCATGAGGGCCAGGGCCGATTGATATATTAGGTCAAGATCCGGGCGCTCCTCACGGTCGACCTTGACGTTGATGAAAAGGGCGTTCATGACCTGGGCGATATCTTCGTTCTCAAAACTTTCATGGGCCATGACATGGCACCAATGACAGGCAGCATAACCGACGGAGAGCAAAATCGGCTTCTGGTGCGCCTTGGCGAGTGCGAGGGTTTCCTCGGACCAGGAGTGCCAATGAACCGGATTGTCTTGGTGTTGCAAAAGATAGGGGCTGGTTTCATGGCGCAGCTGATTGACAAGCGACTCGGCGTGAGAGGACATTTGAATGTTCCACGTGAAACAATTTGCAGCAGCGAGGTCTTTGGGATCATAGGGCGCAGTTCAGACAAGCCAAGGGCTGTGCAGCCAATTTCTGATTGCCGGGAGCGAAGAAATGTCGGCGGGTGACACAATTTATGCTGAATCCACAGCCCCAGGACGGGCGGCAGTGGCAGTCGTTCGCATTTCCGGAAGAAACACGTGGGAGTGCCTTGTAGGACTTGGAATTACTCAGGCCCTCACGCCAAGAAGTGCCGCTTTGCGGCGTCTGCGAGACCCGGGTTTAGGATTGGATTTGGACCAGGCTTTGGTGTTGTGGTTTCCGGCACCCGCCAGTTTTACCGGCGAGGATGTTGCGGAACTCCAAGTACACGGAGGACGAACGGTGGTTGCGGCGATCGCGGCAGTTCTGTCACGAATGGACGATGTGCGAGCGGCGGAACCTGGCGAGTTTACGCGGCGGGCCGTTTTGAATGGCCGTTTGGATTTGACCGAAGCCGAGGGACTGATCGACCTCATAGATGCGGAAACCGAGGCGCAGCGCCAGCAAGCGGTACGGCAAATGGGAGGCGCGCTTGGTCGAATGTATGAGAGCTGGCGCCACGGCCTGATCGCACGGCTGGCCCATCTGGAAGCATATATCGATTTTCCTGAAGAAGAGCTTCCAATCGATCTTGTGCGGGACTGTAAGGCGGATCTCGCTGGGATCTCTGAAGAAATGTCGACGCATCTCGCTGATCGACGACGCGGTGAATTGTTGCGGGACGGGTATCGGGTGGCAATCGTCGGGCCGCCAAATGCCGGCAAATCATCACTGCTGAATTGCATCGCGGGTCGGGACGTAGCGATCGTCTCTGAGCGGGCTGGTACGACCAGGGATGTCATAGAAGTCCGCCTAAGTCTGGCCGGATATCCGGTAATCCTCGCCGACACAGCGGGAATCCGAGATGCTCTGGACGAAATTGAGGAAGAAGGCGTTGCCCGCGCCCGCGCTTGGGCCGGAGAGGCTGATTTGAGGCTGATTGTGGTCGATATCGGGTCACCGGTTGAAGCCAACCGGACGATCCTAGAGTTTGGCGCCGGCCATCACTTGGTGGTGGGGAATAAGATCGACGCTCAGATGAATGTTGAAGACCACCCTAGAGCGCTTGAGGGGATGATTTTGGTTTCGGCCACAACGGGCGCCGGGGTGCTGGAATTACTTGATCGCCTCAAGGATGAGGCTGTCGCATCCATGGGCGTTGGTGAGGCGCCGGCGTTAACCCGCGAACGACATCGGGCGGCATTGTCAGATTGCGTCGGGGCTTTGACTCGGTTTCATGGATGGAGCGGGGGCGAAGAACGGCTGGAATTGGCTGTCGAGGATTTGCGCCGAGCAGCGGATGCGCTTGGTCGGATCACAGGGAAAACCGACGTTGAGGAGTTGTTGGACGTGATTTTTCGGGATTTCTGTATCGGCAAGTGATGTTTCACGTGAAACATGATCGGGACTTTTGACTCTGCTGCAGCCGCTTCCTATCTTGCAGACAGAGTGGTTTGTTTGGGTGGGTAATCATGGCGCAACAATATGATGTCATCGTGATTGGTGGCGGGCATGCGGGAACTGAGGCCGCCGCCGCCGCCGCGCGCATGGGGGCGAAGACGGCGCTCGTTACCCATAAGATCGAGACTGTCGGCGCCATGTCATGCAATCCGGCAATCGGCGGGTTGGGCAAGGGCCATTTGGTGCGCGAGATCGATGCGCTTGATGGCATCATGGCGCGCGCAATCGATCGTGGCGGCATCCAATTCCGAATTCTCAATCGCAGCAAGGGTCCGGCCGTGCGCGGCCCGCGCGCGCAGGCGGACCGAGCACTTTATGCGGCGGCGGTACAGGATCTTCTACGAAATCAGCCAGAGCTAGATCTGGTCGAAGGCGGGGTCGAGGACCTGATTCTTGGCAAGGACGGCCGAGCGCTCGGAGTTGTCACTGGGGCCGGGGAGCGGTTAACGGCTGGATCTGTTGTGGTGACAACGGGGACATTCCTGCGCGGAGAGATCCATCGCGGCGCGGATCGCAGCCCAGCCGGCCGGGTCGGTGACCCGCCGGCAATCGGCCTTGCGCAGACCTTTGATCGGCTGGGATTTCGTCTCGGCCGCTTGAAGACGGGAACTCCGGCCCGATTGGATGGCCGGACAATCGATTTTGCCGGATTGGCGAGACAAGAGGGCGATGATATTCCCACGCCGTTTTCTTATTTAACGGACTCTATCACGCAATCTCAGGTCGACTGTCACATCACCACGACGACGCCGGAAACCCACGCCATCATCCGAGATAATTTGCACCGCGCGCCAATTCACAGCGGGCAGATCGAAGGCGTCGGTCCACGCTATTGCCCATCGATCGAGGATAAGGTTGTCCGATTCTCTGACCGCGAGAGCCATCAGATCTTCTTGGAACCGGAGGGTTTGGACGATCCTACTGTCTACCCAAACGGTATTTCTACATCCCTACCGATTGATGTGCAGGACGCGTTGTTACGGACAATTCCTGGGCTTGAAGCGGCTAAGGTTCGGCAATACGGCTACGCAATCGAGTATGACTATATAGATCCGCGTGAGCTTTCCCGAACGCTCGAGACGAGGCGGGTGCCGGGGTTGTTTCTCGCTGGCCAGATCAACGGAACGACGGGTTATGAAGAGGCCGCCGCTCAAGGCCTAATTGCGGGCGTGAATGCCGCTATTCGTGCTGGCGGCGGCGCCGAGAGATTTGAGGTTGACCGGGCCGAGGGTTATATCGGCGTTATGATCGACGATCTGACAACCCTCGGGATCAGTGAGCCGTATCGGATGTTTACCTCGCGCGCGGAATATCGACTGAGACTTCGCGCCGATAACGCGGACCAGCGACTTACAGGTCGCGGCGTTGACATCGGTTGTGTCGGCTTAGCGCGAGGTTCATTCCATAAAGAGAAAATGCACCGGCTAGAAGCGGCTCGGAGCCTCGTTGTTGGCCTCACAGCTTCGCCTGGTTGGCTCGCCAAACAAGGCATGGCGGTCAATCAAGATGGATCCAAGCGCTCGGCCTTTGATTTGTTGGCCTACCCTGAAATCGACTGGGTCCGCTTGAGCGCTTTGTGGCCAGAGCTTGTGGCGGTCGATCCAGGCGTCGCCCAACAATTAGAAAGCGATGCGCGCTACGCCGGGTACCTGACGCGCCAGGATGCCGATATTGCCGCCTTGCGTCGGGATGAAACCCTGCGCCTCCCGGTCGACCTTGACTACTCTCAAATTGGCAGCCTTTCAAATGAAGTCCGCGAGAAACTCTCGGTCGCCCGGCCCGAGACCATTGGTCAGGCATCACGGATCAGTGGCGTTACTTCGGCGGCAATCGTCGAACTGCTCCGATACGTAAAGCGCGGCGCCAGTCAAGCAACTGGCGGCGTTGCGGCCTGATTGATCGAGACCGGCATGACGTATGGCCCCGAGGCATTTGCTCAGGATACCAACGTTTCACGTGAAACGTTGGATCGGCTGATCGCCTATGCCGCCTTGCTGGAAAAATGGCAAGGATCGATCAATTTGGTTTCCCGAAAGAGTCTCAACGATCTTTGGCGCCGACATATGCTCGATTCGGCACAAATTCTGACCCACATTCCGGCCGGTGAGGGCCCGGTGCTCGATTTGGGCAGCGGCGCCGGGTTCCCCGGCCTGGTTTTGGCGGTGCTTGGAACTCCAGATGTTCACCTGGTGGAGTCAGATGCTCGAAAATGCGCCTTCTTGCGTGAAGCGGCACGTGTTGTAGGGGCAAATGTGACAATCCATAACCGGCGAATCGAGGAGCTACCGGCGCTACAAGCTCGCGTTGTGACCGCAAGGGCCCTCGCGTCGACCTGTGTATTACTTTCATACGCGACTGAATACCTTGATAATTCCGGGATATGCCTATTCCTAAAAGGGCAAGCTGTCGAAGATGAATTGACTACCGCGAAAAAACGCTGGATATTCAGGGAAACCCTTATCCCCAGCAGATCGGGCGATACGGGATGGTTGGTCCGTTTGGAGGGTATAACCCATGGTCGAGACGAGGCATAATTCAGCGATATCGACAGTAGCGCCACGCATTTTGGCGATCGCCAATCAAAAAGGCGGCGTGGGGAAGACGACGACCGCTGTAAATCTCGCAACGGCCCTAGCGGCGTGCGGCAAAAAGGTTCTGGTCATCGATTTGGATCCTCAAGGCAACGCCAGCACCGGGCTTGGTGTTCCCAGGGGTGCGCGCGACAAAGACTCCTACGCGCTTCTAATCGGTGATGTGTCTTTGCCCGAAGCGACGGTCGCAACTGAAATTCCAGGACTGTCGATCGTTCCCTCCTCGCTCGATCTTTCGGGCGCTGAGCTTGAGTTGGTAAACCTTGAGGCGCGCGAGTATCGATTGCGCGATGCGGTCGCAAGGCAGGTGCTTGCCGGCGCCTGGCGCCACGATTTCGTCCTGATAGATTGCCCGCCATCACTTGGCCTGTTGACGTTGAACGCCTTTATAGCCGCCGATGCGGTCCTGGTGCCGCTGCAGTGCGAGTTTTACGCGCTCGAAGGCTTGAGCCAGTTAATTCGGACTGTTGAGAGAGTGCGCAAGACATTCAATCCGGATCTCGATATCCAAGGCGTCGTGTTGACCATGTTTGATCGTCGCAACAATCTTTCTGAAATGGTCGCGGATGATGTGCGCAGCCATTTCGGGGACAAGGTTTATCACACGGTAATTCCCCGAAACGTGCGCGTTTCAGAGGCGCCATCGCATGGTCTGCCAGTTTTGCTTTATGATATGAAATGTGCCGGCGCACAGGCCTATATCAGCCTCGCCGGGGAAATGTTGAAACGCGAACGGAGCTTGGCCGCGTGAGCAGTGAGGACGACGCAAGGGAAGGCGGCGACGAGGACGCGGTTGCGGATACCGGCGGAACCGCCGGCAAAGCCGCTGGTGGCGGCGGTGGCCGTAGACGAGGGCTCGGCCGCGGCCTAAACGCCCTGCTGGGAGATGATGGCGAAGATCAGGCAAGGCTTGATCGGTCGCGCCAGGCGCGTGCCGTTCCGACCGAACAATTGCGCCCCGGCAGTCTGCAGCCCCGTACAGATTTCGATGTCGATGAATTGCAGGCGCTCGCCCAAAGCGTCCGTGAGAAGGGCATCCTCCAGCCAATTCTGGTCCGGCGTGACCCTGACGACGATGCCGAATACGAGATAATAGCCGGCGAACGGCGGTGGCGCGCCGCCCAGTTGGCGCAGCTCCACGAAGTCCCGATCTTGGTGCGCGAATTCGATGATCGCGAAGTCCTGGAAATTGCCCTGATCGAGAATATCCAACGTCAGGATCTGTCCCCGCTTGAGGAGGCCGAGGGCTTCAGAAAACTCGTCGATGACTTTGATCACACCCAAGAGGATGTAGCGCAGGCGATTGGCCGTAGTCGCAGCCATGTTGCCAACACGATGCGCTTACTCACTGCCAGTGAAGGCGTGCGTGAGCTTCTGGCCGCAGGCGACATATCTGCTGGCCATGCACGCGCTTTGATTGGCGCTCCGGACGCAGACGGTTTGGCGGCCGAGGTGGTTCGGCGCGGCTTAAACGTTCGCGCGACCGAACGGTTGGTTCGGGACGCGGAGGGCGGCGGGGCTACGCGGCGAAAGGCTGGACCGGCATCCAGTCGGCCTAGCGTTGGGGAAAAGGACGCCGATATCCTGGCGCTTGAGCGCAGTCTGTCCGATTCTCTCGGTCTCAAGGTCGAGTTTGCTCATCAACCGGGCGATGAAGCCGGCACCGTATCCATCCATTATCAAAGCCTTGAGCAATTGGACGGCGTGTTGGCGCAGCTGATGGGCGAACCGGTCTCACCGTTTGCGCCGCCGGAAATGGATATCCATCCGGAGGTTTTGACCGACGATGACGCCGATATTCCAGGACAGGATGGCACGGAGCTTGAAGTAAGCCCGCTTAATTTCGAGAAATTATTGGCTGAAACCGAGGCCTTGTTAATTGATGACCCGATTTCTGAATCGGAATCAGAAACCACAGATATAACAGAGGAAACTCAAACTGACCTGGTTGATCACCTAGCCGAAGATGGTTTGGATTCAAAACTTGAAACCGAAGAATCTATCGACTTGGAGGCATTCGAAACAGAGCAAGAACTCGAAGAGGCAGAGGAGCTGGAAACCTCGGCGGCAGTGTCCGAAGAGCCTGATTTAGTAGAAGATCCAAGCTTGGATGATCCGGATGTTGACCCCGACCTTGATGACCCCGACCTTGATGACCCCGACCTTGATGACCCTGACGCTGTGGAGATCGCAGTGTTGGATTTGGATGATGACCAGGATGTTGAGGTCGTGGTGGCCGCCGAAGACGATGATCCTGAGGAGCCGGCACCAAAAGCAGAATCAAAGGCGGAAGACGGTGATGATGATGATTTGGAGACGCGCCTCGCGGCCCTCGATTTTGAGTTAGATGACATCGATTTAGAATCCGATGACAACGACGACAACGAGGAAGAGGAACCGGTAGAACTGAAGGGCGAGGACCCGTCCTAACCGGTATCGATGAACTGGTTCCCGATTGGATTTACGCCCGATTGCGATTCCGCCCGGCGCGCACCGCGATCCCCAGAAGTAATTGTCCGCAGATAGCGGCCATCGGCGCACCGGTTGACTTGCAGGTGACTTCGCCCTCACCGAGCCGACGGAATGTGTCGGTTATCGCACGTTCTGACCAGCGACCGCCTTGACGAAGTAACCGTTCACGCTTCGGCCCGTAGACTGGGGGTCTGATCGAGCCAACCGCGCTTTCGCCGGGCCGGCCTTCGGAAATAGCCGCCGCGAGGATATGTAGTCGCTGAAAATGCCCAAGCGTGGCTCGCAAAATTGCAATCGCATTGATGCCGAGAGCGTTAGCCCTTGTGAGGGATCGATCGAGATCGCCGATCGCGCCGTCGGCTACCGCGAAGGCGATATCGTCCAATATAAGCTCGCCACTGTCGCCAACTGCGCCAACCGCATCCTCATAGGTCAGATGGCCGCCGATCCCGACTAGAAGCACAAGTTTGTCCAATTCTGAACGGGTCATCAGTCGATCCCCGCCCAAGCTATCCCGAAGATACGCGATCGCCTCGTTGTCGGCTTTGATGTCGGCGGCCTGCAACACCTCACGAATTAATCGCTCAAGATCACGCGCGGCGTCGGCAAAGCATGGCAACGCGACAGTGGAGGCACCATCTTCAAACAGTTTGCGGGTTTTTGAGCGCCCATCGAGCATGCTGCTCTCGACGACCAGCAAGGTGTCGCCGGGGGTCTCTTCGATCGCAGCCCGCAAGATGTCGACCAGCCCTTCGTTGGTTGTTCTAAGGCGCACAACCCGGCGCCCACCGGTTAAGGCCATCGCACCCATTTCATCGGCCAATCGGGCCGGATCGTCCTTTAGTTGGTCTGCCACTATTTCGGCGACCCGGAACGGATCGCTCGGATCTTCGACGGCGGTCAATGATAATTTGTCCGAAACCTCGCGCACCTTCCCGACATCTGGCCCATAGACAAGGGCCGCACGCAATTGTGCCGGCGGATTGGCAATAAATCGGTCAACTTCATGGGCTTTCGTTTTCATCCGAAAGACCCCTACCGACGACTACGAAAATAGAGGGCCAGACGCTGTCGGATATCGTCGCTGATTTCGATCACGGCCCGCCGCCGCGCGTCCCGCTCTGCGCTTAGGTTGGCAAATTCCGATGTGACAATATTAAAAGTTGTAGTACTCTCAGCGCGACCTGCGGACAGCGGGGCACCATTGTCTGCAGTCTTGAGCGCGAAGCTGGCGACTAGACGCATTTTAGCAAGGGTCGCCCGAGCGTCTTTTAGAACAACAAGATCAGACCGGCTCTCGGACAACTGGATATCCAGACGGTAAGATGGCTTGGCCGGGCCACCGTGCGGTGTCAGCCTCTCTAGGAGCGCGTTGCGCAACACTTGGCCTTTTCGATCGCCGACCGGGGATATGGAAATCCGTGCGAATTCCGTCACCGCAGCGCTGGAATGCCCGGACCTGTGACCGTAGAGTGGCTCGAAACCGCATCCGGTGAGCAACGACGCGGCAAATCCCGCGACCAAAAAGGCGCTACGCCACGACATTGACGATCTTGTTTGGCACCACGATGACCCGGCGAGGTTCTCGGCCCTCCAGGATTTTTTGTACGGTGTCGAGTGCCAAAGCCTCTGGTCGGACGATATCCTCGCTGGCATCCCGGGCGACATCGATGGTTCCTCGGAGCTTGCCGTTGACCTGTACCGCCACAGTGACCCGGTCATCGACTAGCATCGCCGGATCTGCGACCGGCCAAGGCTGTTCCGTCAGCATTTCTCGATGCCCAAGGCGATGCCAAAGCTCCTCGGCCAAATGCGGTGTCATCGGTTCGATCAAACGCACTAGTGTCTCAAAACCAAATCGCAGGACCCAGGCGTCACCATCACCGTCACCCGCACTGTCTTCTCCGGGGTCGGCCGATTTGCTGCCCTCCAGCTCCCCGAGAGCGTTGGTCAGCTCGCGAATTTGAGCAACCGCACTGTTGAAGCGAAACCGATCGATACTGTCAGTGACGGAGAATATGGCTTTGTGTATAGCCTTTAGCGCGGTCTCGGCCGCAGGCGTCAGACTGCTGGGTCGGTCGCCAAGTTCACTCGGCAGCGAGATGTTCGGCTCGGTGATCATACGCCACAGGCGGTTGATATATCGCCAAGCGCCCTCGACACCGGCCTCAGTCCATTCCAAGTCACGCTCGGGCGGCGAGTCGGATAGCATGAAGAGGCGGGCCGTATCCGCGCCGTAGTTATCGATGATGTTTTCCGGATCGACGACGTTGCGCTTCGACTTGCTCATTTTCTCTATTCGACCGGTGGTAACCGGGCGGCCTTTGCCGTCGGTCCAACTGCCATCCGATCCGCGCACGAGATCACTCGGGTAAACCCAATTTCCGTCCATATCCCGGTAGGTTTCATGACAGACCATACCCTGGGTCATAAGGCCCGCGAACGGCTCGTCTACATCAAGATACCCACATTTCTTGAGCGCACGCGTGAAGAACCGAGAATAAAGTAGGTGGAGCACCGCATGCTCGATACCGCCGATATATTGATCTACCGGCATCCAATATTTTGCTGCCTCAGGCGAAAATGCTTGCTCGCTATGGGCATCGGCAAACCGTGCGAAATACCAAGACGACTCAAAAAAGGTGTCGAAGGTGTCGGTTTCCCGGCGCGCGGGTTTGCCGCAAGATGGGCAGTCCGTGTGTTTCCAAGTCGGATGCCGGTCCAGCGGATTGCCGGGCGTGTCAAAGTCGACGTCCAGCGGTAGTTCTACTGGAAGGTCTGCCTCTGCTACCGGTACGATGCCGCAGGCTTCGCAGTGAACGAATGGAACCGGACATCCCCAGTACCGTTGGCGTGACACGCCCCAATCGCGCAGCCGAAAGCTGGTGGTGCGCTCGCCGTGGTTCCCCTCGACCAGGCGCGCGGCCATTTCGGCCTTGGCATCATCAACGGCCATTCCATCAAGGAATTCGGAGTTAAAGATCCGGCCATCGCCGATATACGCTTCGTTCCCGACTTCGAAAGTCGCGGCGTCGGCGTCCGACGGTAAAACGACCGGTAAAACTTGGAGCCCGTATTTGCGGGCGAAATCCAGATCTCGCTGATCGTGCGCGGGACAGCCGAAAATGGCGCCAGTGCCATATTCCATCAGTACAAAATTGGCGACATAAATCGGAAGTTTGAGATCCGGGATAAAGGGGTGCTGAGCGGTTAGGCCGGTATCAAACCCCTCTTTCTCAGCGGTTTCGATCGCAGCTTCGCTGGTGCTCAAGCGATTGCACTTGGCTACGAACTCGGCAAGTTCGGGGTTTTTGGCAGCTATTTCGCTGGCCAGAGGATGGTTGGCAGCAATTGCGCAAAATGAAGCACCGAATAGCGTGTCATGCCGGGTGGTGAACACTTCCAACCGATCATCACGTCCGTTGATGTCGAAGAACACACGCGCGCCCTCGGATTTGCCAATCCAATTGCGCTGCATGAGCCGAACACGGTCGGGCCAACGCTCCAATCCGTCGAGTGCGGTGAGAAGCTCGTCGGCGTATTCGGTTATTTTCAGAAACCACTGAGACAGCAGTCGCTTTTCGACCGGTGCCCCGGACCGCCAGCCACGCCCATCAATGACTTGTTCGTTCGCCAGAACCGTGTTTTCCACTGGATCCCAATTGACCCAGCTTTCGCGACGATAGGCTAGGTCATGTTTGTGAAAGTCCAGGAACATCTTTTGTTCGTGACGATAATAGTCCGGATCGCAGGTTGCGAGCTCTCGGCGCCAATCATAGGACAGGCCCATGCGTTTGAGCTGCTCGCGCATCGCATCGATATTTTCGCGCGTCCATTTCGCTGGATGCACGCCACGCTCGATTGCGGCGTTCTCGGCCGGCAATCCAAATGCGTCCCAGCCCATGGGATGTAACACGTTAAACCCCTGAGCTTTCTTGAAGCGCGCGACCAGATCTCCCAGAGCATAGTTGCGGACGTGGCCCATATGAATGCGTCCCGAGGGATAGGGAAACATCTCGAGCACATAATATTTCGGCCGGTTCGGGTCCTCGTCGACCTCAAAGCTGGCAGCCTCGGCCCAACGTTTTTGCCAGTTCGTCTCGGTTTCTCGGAAATTGTAGCGAGCCATCGCGATCGATTTTCCCTGGGTTCACTGGTTTGGCGATGTCGGGCATCTTCGGGCAATATGCGAAATCCCCACCGTGCAGCCTATTTGCTCTTGCCTTGGTTGGTTGTGATCCGAAGCTGTCTGGCACGCGTCAATATCGCGTCTTCCAGCTGCCGGTCGAGCGCTTCGTTGGACGCGGCGTCCTTCCAAGTGCTGGCAGCGGTCCGCATTTGTTTAAACACAGTGGCGCGAACACCATCCGAACGTAACGCACGATCAAGGATGAAAATATTGACCTTAAAGCGCTCGCCCCGAGATTCCGGTGGCTCATACCAATCTGTAATTATGACGCCTCCGAAGGGATCAGCAGAAGCAAGCGGCATGAAGGATACGGTGTCGAGTGACGCGCGCCAAAGAAAGGTATTGACCGCGATCCCACTTCCACCGCCGGTTTCCTGTTCGCCGTCACCGCTAGAGAACAAGGATCCACCGGAGGGCCCGAGAACGCTTTCCGTAGTCTTGTAGCTTGGTAGTCCGCCCGGCGTATTGGTATGCGGGTAATTATACTCGACATCCACATCCGACGCACAAGCGCCAAGACCGACGATCAAGGCGATCGCGCTCATCCGGGCCGCTGCACTCAATTTGGCAATCCGGCCCAACTCACCGTAAGAATTCCATTCACTCATAATGCGCGCCACGCAAGCGGTTAGTCCCTATCGTCTTGTAGCGCCTGTAGGAGCCGGAGACAATGCGTCGTCGAGAACTTGTCTAAAGCCCGCTCGGTATACCCATTCCAGACAATGTGATATTTTCGTCACATTGAGACACATTTACATCGACCGACCGTCGGTCTCGGTTGACGCTCGCAGCTGTCCGTCATAGTCATTGTCTGGACGCAACCACCCGTTCGGAACAAAAGCCTCAAGGTTTGACCCCGGACACCGCGTTTTTTTGCAATTATGACTCTCGGGAGAAGGGGAATATGAAAAAGGTTCTTCTCGGCACGACGGCAATCGTCGCTGCTGGCTTGATCGCTACTGCTCCGTCCGCCCAGGCCGCTGAAAAGCTTCAGGCCAAGGTTGGTGGGTATATGGAGCAATGGCTCGGTTACACATCTCAGGACGCCGTTAGCGGCAATGACTTTGACGGTCTCGATCAAAAGTCCGATGGTGAAATCCACTTTAAGGGTTCAACCACGCTCGATAATGGCGTGTCCGTAGGCATCAACGTTCAGCTGGAAGCCAACACCGGCGGCGACATGATCGATGAATCCTACATGATCGTTAAGGGTTCCTTCGGCGAAATCAACATCGGTTCGGAGAACTCGGCGCAGTACAAGATGCACTATGCGCCTTCCGATTATGGCATCGGATTGAACTCTGGTGACCAGGTTGACTGGGTGAGCACCACTGGCGTCGGCGGTACCACTGGTACCTTCCGTGGTCCGTTTGGTTCGACCTACACCGAAGCCGGCCGCACGAACGATGCGAACCGTCTGACCTACTACACCCCGCGGATTGAGGGCTTCCAGCTCGGTCTGTCTTACGTGCCGAACAACGGCGAAGACAGCAACAGCCTGGTCGACCACAATTCCGGTACCGTTGATGGTTACTCGGTTGGTGCGAACTACCAGCGTAAGTTCGGTAGCGTGAGCCTCGGCGTTTCCGGTGGTTACGGCACCATCGATAACGGCAGCTCCTCCGGTTCAGCTGACCCGAACGTGTATAACCTCGGCTTCAAGATGTCGGTTGGCGGCTTTAGCGGCGGTATTTCCTATGCTGCTGCCGAAGACGATGCCTCGGTTGGTGACATGAACGGTGTGAACATCGGTGTCGCTTATGCTTCCGGTCCGTGGGGCGTCAGCCTTGCGTACTTCGAAGGTGAGCGGAACGGTAACACGTCGGCTCTTGCCGCCACCGGTAAGACTGTTCACTTGTCGGCCAAGTACGCTCTCGGCCCGGGCGTGACCCTCGCGGGTACCCTCGGCCGTGCAGAGTTCGAGGACGATACTGCAGCCAGCTCGGGTTCCGATAACTCGGGTACCTATCTGGTTGCCGGTCTTAAGGTCAGCTTCTGATCTAATCGATCTGCAAGAACTACGGGAAGGGACTGGCTTCGGCCGGTCCCTTTTCTTTTGTATAGAGAGAGAATCTAGTGAAGTTCGGTCGCGTGAGTCAGGTTTTGATGAAATCCGGTCTCAGTCGTTCTCTCGCTTGCCGAACAGCATCGTGACATTGATCCGCCGGTTCAAATATCCGGGCTTGAAATGCAGCTGATCGGTCGCGTGCACTAAGTCACTGTCGAACATCACGATACGGTTCTGGCGATGTGGCAGCCGGAGGGGCGGCTTGCCACGTTCCTCAACCAATCTGGACAAGGCAGCTTCATCTGTATTATAGCGCTCGAACCCCCATTCCAGTGGCGCCACAACATCCCAGACCAATAACCCACCGGTTTTCGGTTCGAGATTGGCTTCATCCGGTGTGATATAGAGGTTGAGATTTACCGCCGCGAAATCCGCATGGGCTGGAACCCCGCCAATGGTCTCGGCGTATTTGAAGGCCCATACCTTGCGCAATGTGTGCTCTTTAAAGACGCGGGGAAATGTGCTTCTCAGATCTTCGGAGATTTGAAGGATTAGTGGGCAATCAAAGCCATCGTCCATCATGGCGCCCATGTAACCGTTGTCGTTGACGAACCGCCACCGGTGCCAAATTGTACTATCCGCTAGAAATCGGCGGAGGCCTTCAATCGCATCTGGGACCAATACATCGTCAATGACGGCAAGGTTTGGTCGTGAGTCTAAATAGGTTTTTTCAATTTCACCCGCGTCCAGCCCCTGTTGTATTACGCCGCCAGAAATCCGCTCACCCGGGTCCAGGTAAAGAATTCTCTGAAATACACCTCCCAGCCGGTGCAGTTGATCGTTCGACAAAGGCACTTCGCGGGCCTCGGATACCGCCGCGATTTCCGCGTGAACCGATCGGAATCCGTCGATAAGATCTTCATCATCTGGGCCAAGTTTGCCTTGCCTGCTCAAATGTTCCAGCTGCTCGATATCGTGTTTCAGCTTGGCGGCAGATATGCTGCGCAAGTCAGCGTTCGCGGGGTCGACGCCGCGCTGCCTGCGCCGCAGAAACCCTTCATGATAAATTGCGAAGGCCTCGTCTACTCGCCCGAGATCCAACAGCAAATTTCCAAGATTTCGATAGGTCGCCACCAAACCTGGATTAATTTTCATGGCGCTTCGATAGGCCTGCTCGGCGCTCTCCAGGCGATTGCAAGCGCGCAACGCCAAGCCTCGGTTGTACTGTAACTCGGCCATGTCTGGGCGCGCCTGAATCAGCTTGTCGAGGATCGGGATTGCGGATTCCGGGGCTGACCCCTGTGCCAGGGCTATGGCCTGACCGAAAAGCGCGTCACCATCGCGCGGATTGCTCTCCACGACGGTACGATAGGCAGCGGCGGCGGCGTCGAAATCGCCCTTCTTGAAGTGCGCCTGCCCCAACAACAGACGAAGTTCGCGGGAATGTCTAAACGCGGCGATGCCTGTTTCGAGGGTCGATATGGTGGCCTCGATGTCTCCACTTTGAAACAGGGACAGCGCCGTTTTAACCGTGGCATCCAGGCTTGGTTTGCTCAAGCTTTGCTTGGTCTTTGACATAGATTTAGCGCCCGAAAAAGAATACTTGGAACTATCGTCATCATAGTCCCGTAGCAGCACTTATTGCCGTGAAAAATCTGACCGACGGGCACTTTACCGAAAATAGAGGCCAGCGTATCCTGCGCAACAGAGGTCGGCTTATTTTTGGCAAGGGGCAAATCGTTATGAAGAGGAAATTGTTAGCGACGACGGCTCTGGTCGCATGCGGAATGCTCGTTGCAATTTCATCGGCGTCAGCAGCGGAAAAACTTCAAGCCAAAGTTGGCGGCTATATGGAGCAATGGTTCGGATACACGAGCCAGGACACCGTCGCCTCGCAAGATCTTGACGGTTTCGATCAGAAATCAGACGCAGAGGTCCACTTTTCCGGTTCGACGACGCTCGATAACGGCGTAAGCATCGGCATCAACGTGCAGCTCGAGGCGAATACCTCAGGTGATCAGATCGACGAGTCCTACCTGATTATCAAAGGATCGTTTGGCGAGATCAACCTCGGGTCGGAAAACTCGGCGCTCTATAAGATGCACGTCGCACCACCAGACCTAGGAATTGGGCTCAACTCCGGCGATCAGTCCGACTGGGTCTCATTCGACGGTGTCGGCGGGACGACTGGCCTGTTTCGCGGGCCGTTCGGGGGAACCTATGTCGAAGCTGGCCGGGTCAATGATGCCAATCGTCTGACATATTATTCTCCTATGATCGAGGGCGTCCAGTTCGGTGCGTCTTACATTCCAAATGGTACGGAAGATAGCAATGCCTTGGTTGACCGCAGTGCTAGCGGCAATTTGGTCGACGGCTATGCGCTGGCCTTGCGGTACAAACGCTCGTTCGGGCCGATGGCGCTGGCCGCATCGGGTGGCTACGGCACCATGGACAACGGCGGCAACGCGGCCGCCGACCCTAGCGCCTGGGCATTTGGTTTGACACTGGCAGGAGGCGGCTTCAGCGGTGGCATTTCCTATGCCGCAGCCGATGACGATACAAGCGTCGCCGATATGAGTGGAGTTATGGTTTCCGGCGCTTATCGGAGCGGGCCATGGGGGGTCAACCTTGCCTATTACGAAGGTCAGCGGGATGGCGGCGGAACAAGTCTGGGCGCGACCATGAAGACAGTCCATCTTTCCGGCGAATATGCGCTTGGTCCCGGGGTGACGCTTAAGGGTACTTTCGGGCGTACTGAGGTTGAGGATGATTCTGCGTCTGGCACCGACAATTCCGGCACCTACATAGTCACCGGCCTCAAGGTCAGTTTCTGATTTCATCGATGCGGGATTGTAGGCTATTGGAGCAAGCTTTGCTTTGAGGCGGGGCATGTTAAAGCCGCCCGAATGCGTGATTTACCCTTGAGAGCGAGGCTGTCGTGGCGGGAATTCTCTGGTTGGCCTCGTATCCTAAGTCGGGAAACACCTGGCTTAGAATGTTCCTTGCGAACCTGCTCCAAAACCCGGACCGCCCTGTGGATATCAACGCGCTGGCTTCAGGCCAGTTTGGTGACATGGACCCAAGAGCCTATGAGGTTGCAGCCGGCCGGCCCATTGCAGGCATGAGCGATGTCGAGCTGCATCGCCTTCGCCCCGCAGTCCATCGCGCCATGACGACTAACCGCAATGAGATGGCGATCGTGAAAACCCATAATGCGATGGCACAGAGAGAGGGAATTCCCTTCGTAACGCCCGAGGTTACTCAAGGAGCGATCTATGTCATTCGGAACCCGATGGACGTAACCGTATCCTTTTCTCACCATTACGGCTTATCCCTGGATGACACGATTGAGGCCTTGGCGTCGACTGCGCACCAAATCCGGACCAATGATCGCGGCGTGTTCCAATATCTCGGTACCTGGAGCGAACATGCGAAGAGCTGGGTTGAAGCAAACGGCCTAAATCTTCTGACGCTGCGCTACGAGGATATGCATTCCAACCCAATGAAGACTTTTGGTCGGGCAGTTTCCTACCTTGGCTTGCCGCGAGACCCGGCCCGCCTCAAGCGGGCGATCAAATTCAGTTCGTTTTCCGAGGCAGCCAACCAGGAAAAGCAGAAGGGTTTCACTGAGCGGTCGCGTTCGGCCGATCGATTTTTCCGCAGCGGTCGAGCCGGCACCTGGCGCGGTCATTTGAGCGATGAACAGGTAGCCCGGATCCGGGCTACGCATGAGGAAATGATGATCGAGTTCGGCTATATCAAGCCAAACGGACGTCTCGCAGTCTGAAAGGACCAGACCGAAATGGCAGGAATTGTGTGGCTCGCTTCTTATCCGAAATCCGGCAACACATGGCTGCGGGCGTTTCTTGCTAACCTATTCGCCGGTGGGCAAAAGCCGGTTGATATCAACGCACTTTCCGAATTTTGTGCGAACGAGGGTCGCCGAGATCTCTACGAACGCCTGTCTGCGAAACCCATCGATGATTTGTCGATTGAAGAGCTCTACAATCTGCGCCAAGAGGTGCACCGACTTATTGCTGAATCGTCACCCGACCATGCATTTGCGAAAACCCATTGCTCGCTTTCGATCATAGGCGGGGTTGAGACCGTGACACCGGACGTGACGGCGGGCGCGATCTATGTGGTGCGAAACCCCTTGGATGTAGCGGTCTCGTTCCAAGGGCATTTCGCGGTTGATCTGGATGCCATCGTGGAGGCGCTTTGCTCGCCGAGCTATGATCTGCCGACAACAAACCAGCAGGTACACCAACATCTGGGCGGCTGGAGTGATCATGTGACCGGTTGGCGGGACGCTCCAGGATTGGAACCGCTATTATTGCGCTACGAAGATGTTCTACGGGCACCGTTCACGGAATTCACCAAAGTGACTAAGTACTTGAAATTGCCCCGTGACCCGGAGCGTGCGAAGCGGGCAATCCGGTTCAGTCGGTTTGACGAACTGGCCAAACAGGAGGCCTCGGGTGGGTTTGATGAGCGTGCGCGTGTGGATCAAACATTCTTCCGGCGCGGACGCACTGGTCAGTGGCGCGAGGCCCTAAACGATACACAGGTGGCGCGGTTGATAGAGTGCCACGGGGAAGTAATGACCCAGCTCGGCTATCTGCGAAAAAACGGCGAACCTGTATTTTAGGAAAAAGCCCATGACTGATCTCACGGATCAAATTCGGAACAATCTCACCGATGTTCGCAGTCATATCGCGAGCGCGGCTGAGGCGGCAGGGCGGGACCCAGGCGAGATCGAACTTGTTGCGGTGAGCAAGGTGCAACCCGAAGACCGAATCGCAGCCGGGCTGGCGGCGGGTCAAAGGGTGTTTGGCGAAAACAGGGTTCAAGAGGCGATCGGGCACTGGTCGCATTTGCGCGAGGAGTTTCCAGACCTTCGCCTGCACCTTATAGGCCCGCTGCAAACCAACAAAGTATCGGAGGCGGTTGCTTTGTTCGATGTGATCGAGACCGTTGATCGCCCGAAACTGGCAGGCGCTCTTGCCCGGGAAATGAAAAAACAAGACCGCCAACTCGACTGTTTCATTCAAATAAATACCGGTGAGGAACCGCAGAAAGCCGGCACTCTGCCTGCCGAAGCCGATGACTTCATCCGAGCCTGTATCGAAGATCACGGCTTGTCAGTAGTCGGGTTGATGTGCATCCCACCGTTTGACGAAGAACCGTCACTGCATTTCGCATTGCTGCGTGAAATCGCGCGGCGTCATGGCCTTGGAAAGTTAAGCATGGGCATGAGCGCGGACTACGAAATCGCGGTGGAATTTGGCGCCACGCACGTTCGCGTAGGCACGGCGATCTTTGGCGCTCGCGAGCCGAAGGCCTAAATTTCTGCCGATTCTAAGACTTCGATCCTTGTATCGTCATCGCACCCGCGAAGCACATGCAGCAAGTCTGGTAGTGACAAAGCGACACAGCCCTCGGTCGGTGCGTAATCATCGCGTGCCACATGCATGAAAATAGCGCTCCCGCGGCCGGCTCTGGCAGGGTCGTCATTATAGCCGATTTCAACGATCACGTCGTAAACCCGGTCACTTCGCCAAAGTCGCTCGTGGGAATACTGATGCGGTAAGGTGACGAGCTGATTGTAGTGACTAGGGTCGATCGGGTCGTCCGACCATCCGAGGTTGGGGGTCAGAGGAGATGCCTGCAATCCAGACTCCGGGGCCATTAGACGGTCGGGGCGGAAATATAGGCGCCTCAGGCCAAAATTTCCGACTGGAGTGCGCCCATCGCCTTCTTGTTTGACCCGGTGGGCGCCGCCAATACCGATCGCACACCGATACAGGTTCGCGCCGACCTGCAGGCGGGCATCGCTGGAGCTGGTACCTGGTTGAACAGTCAGGATCATGGCCAATGAGCGTTGGTGTTAAGCGCCGGTCCGCTTCATTTGGGCGTATTTATCCAGTGTGTTCAACATCCAATCGCTGACCCGATTGCCATCAGGTGCGACCGGACCAGACCTGTCGTTGTTTCGTGGGGCTGTGGCGAGGCTTGGCCGCGACACGACGTTTGGAACCGCTTGGGATCGATATTGGTCAAGGGTCCATCCACGTCGCGCTGGTTCTTCCGCAGTCGGGCGTTTTCGAGCCGCAGTCGCGATCAGTTTGTCGAGCGCTGAGCCGGATACGGATGGGATATTCGTTGTCGCCGTTGGCGGCAGCATTGGCGGCGTCGGCGACGGGAGCGGCTTCGAGAGATCCGGTGCTAAGGCCGCCATCTGTTCAGCACGCATTTGGTTGATGGGTGTCTGGCTACTGGGTGCCTGGGTGCTGGGTGCCTGGGTGCTGGGTGCCTGGGTGCTGGGTGCCTGGTTGGCGGGTGCTTGCCCGACAGGAAGAGAGTCGCTTGCCGTTTGTTGCGGTCCTTCCTGTTTACCGGTCAAGGCGGCGAGCGCATGGCTGCCGACATCCTGCCCGGTCCCAGATTCGATGACACTGCTTGCGATCGCGGCGATCAGGCCAATTGGTCCACCGAAGATGGCGCCGCCGGTCGCGCGCGCGGCCGGTGCGATCTGATCGCCAGTAACCTCGCGATAGAATGTCGAAAGAACCGGGATGTGCTGGAGCGGGTTGATGATGTCTACAAGGTCATCAAGCCCGAAACCATCTTCACCCCAGCCATCGTTACTCGTGGGTTTGCCGGTGTTGCCAGAAGTGTGTGCGAGTACGCTCTCGAAGGGCTGAACGTCGGCCTCACCACTGGGAGAGTGGTCGACCCAAGCCGGAACCTGAGGACGTACGGCATCGGCAACAGGGTATGGAGAGCTTGGTGAGATGGCTGTCATGGCAAAAGTAACAAGCAAGACCCGTGCCGAAATTTTACCACTTAGACTAAATGGCCGCCGCGCTCGAATTTCGTTTGCAGATAGGCGGCATTATGGTCGTTGGACTGAAAGATATGGGGCACGCGATCGACAACGTTGATCCCATGTGCCGCGAGTTGTTCGAGCTTGCCCGGATTGTTTGTCATCAAACGCACTTGGGTCATACCGAGAGCCTGCAGAATGACTGCCGCCGGCCGATAAACCCGCTCATCATCGTCGAAGCCGAGCTGTCGATTGGCATCGATGGTATCGAAGCCGTGGTCTTGTAGTTCATAGGCCCGCAATTTGTTTATCAGCCCAATATCCCGGCCTTCTTGCGCTAGATAGATCACGACGCCGCCGCCGGCTTGGGCAATTTCGTGAATGGCGCCGCGCAGCTGCTCACCGCAATCGCAGCGTAGGCTAGCCAGAAGATCGCCGGTGAGACATTGAGAATGTAGCCGAGTAAGAACGGGGGCTGTGGGGTCCGGAGTTCCGATCACGAGGGCAAGATGCTCGATGCCACCATCGGCTGGGCGAAATGCAACGATCCGACAATCTTCAGCCTCGGCGAGCGGTACCCGGGCGTCCGCTACACGGCTTAGGCTCCGGGCGATTTCATCGGGGTAATCGCGGATGTCAGAGGTGTCGACCAGAAGTAATCCGCGATCGACAGCCCAAGCCCTCGCTTCGGCCACTTCTAACCCGGGCACGCGCGCGACCACCATCGCTGGCAGCAATCGCGCGAATTTTGCTATTCGGATTGAGAGTGCGGCCAAACCCTCATCCGGTTCCTGTACGACCGAAAGGTTTCGGTGTTCGTCCTCGGATTTCAGATCAGGATCGCTCGCCAAAGATGCTATCGGATCGGCGAGGTTCTGGACAAACCCAGACGAGCTTCCGACGGGGAGTGCGAAGCTTTGAATTGCCGCCTCGCCGGGCGCAGACAAAAGGGCCGCGACCCGATTGCGTGTTAATGTCAGGGAAGGTTGGCTCCCGGTTAGGCGGACCATTGCGGCGAGCCCGTCTGGTCCGATGACCTCGGCCGCCTGAACCAAGGCGGTTTCGCCGTGTCTGGAGTCGCGCACGACGATCATCGAACCGCGACGCAGGTCGGAAACCGCACGGTCGATTGCGATGACCGCTCGTGACGGCATTGATGGCGAGATTTGCGCAAGCTTTTCCATGACCGCATGATGTACAGCGCGGCCCGGCGGTCAAGGCGCTTGCGTACAGGTAGGAACCTAGTCCACCCTTGCGGTGAGAATTATCGCGACCCCGGGGAGACCAAACCACATGGCCCTATTCGGCACTTATGACCGCGCGGCGCTGGACGCAGAATATGACAATGGCGCCAAGGTGCCCGATGCGCCGGCCATGGTTGATCGCTGGTACGCCGATGGTGAGCAGGCGTGTTCCATGCTGTCTTGCGATCTTGATGTCCCCTATGGCGACCATGATCGACATCGGCTCGATATTTTCCCGGTCGGTGGCGGTGCGGCGCCGGTTATGGCTTTCATTCATGGTGGTTACTGGCATCTGCGCGATAAGCGCATGGCGCACTTTCTTGCTCCGACATTTGTCGCCGCCGGCATCCACTTTGTCAGTATCGGCTACCGGCTCTGCCCGGAAGTGACCGTCAGCGGCGTGGTCGAAGATGTGAAAGCGGCACTTGGTTGGGTGTCCGAGAATTGCGAGAGCTTTGGCGGTGCTCGTGACAGGCTTTATGTAGCCGGGCATTCTGCCGGCGGGCATTTGGCCGCAACGATGCTCAGTGCCGAAGGCATGCCCGAGGGCACGTTGGCGGGTGGGTGTTCGATCAGCGGGTTGCATGATCTTGAGCCGATTCGCCTATGCTATCTGAATGATTCCCTGCATCTCGATGAAGCGGAGGCAGCGCGGCTCAGCCCGATTCGTATTGCACGTGACATGCCGCCAAAAGGTCAGACGAAGCTCGCACCGGCTATTCTGACGGTGGGCGCTGAAGAGGGGCCGGAATATCTCCGTCAACGTGACGAGCTGGCCGAAACGCTCCGCGCAGCACGGCAACCGGTTCAAGTTGTCGATGTCCCAGGCGGCAACCACTTTTCGGCCTGCGAGGCCTTCGGTGACCACAATCATCCGCTTTGCCAGGCGATGTTACGAATGATTGCCGCTCCTGGGTTTTGATCTGGATTTCGCCAGTGGATTTCGCCAGCGGAGATGGCCAGTGCAAATGACTGAAACAAGGGACCCTTGGAAACTGGGACAAATTTAATATACGATTGAAATTAAAGGCTAGGTGCTGGCTGAAATGGCCGGTTGTAGTTAAAAAATGCGGCTACAAGTGCCGCAGTGGTAGTGGGGCTAGATCGACTTGATGACAACCGGCAAAAAGGTGCTGCTCGTCGAGGACGACGACGGACTTCGCGAAGCGCTAGCCGAGCAATTGGAATTGCACGAGGAGTTTACGATCGAGCAGGCGGCAAATGGGGCCGATGCGCTTGAGATGGCTAAGAGCATTCACTACGACATGCTGCTTCTCGATGTTGGTTTGCCGGACATGGATGGCCGTGACGTTTGCAGGTTGATGCGGCGTAACGCCGTTAAGGCGCCGATCATCATGTTGACCGCGCAGGACAGCGATGCCGATACAATTCTCGGTTTGGATGCCGGAGCCAACGATTACGTAACGAAACCCTTCAAGATTGCGGTGCTTTTAGCGCGCATGCGGGCTCATCTGCGCCAACATGAGCAGAGCGATGATGCCGTGTTCACCATCGGCCCCTATAGTTTCAGGCCGAGCGCTAAACTGCTGGTCGACGAAGAGAAGAATAAAAAAATCAGATTAACCGAAAAAGAAACGGCGATCCTGAAGTACCTCTATCGAACCGGCGAGCGCATGGTGAAACGCGAAACGCTTTTGAATGAGGTTTGGGGCTATAACGCGGGCGTCACAACCCACACGCTGGAGACCCATGTTTACAGGCTCCGGCAGAAGATCGAGCCGGACCCAACGCAGGCGACAATACTAGTGACCGATCCAGGGGGATATCGCCTGGTGCCATAGTTGGCTGCCGAGCAGGTGCGGGGAACTTGCTCTGGTGGGATTTGATCAACCCCTCTTGGATGGCCAACCTTCGACTGGAAGTCGGCATATCCTGTGAGACGAGCCGCGGGTATCCCGGATATCTCGGCGCAAGTGAAAGGCCCAAGGTGTGTCACGTGACGCTCGGTTTAGCGCGACGTTCTGGGGAGTAAGGGGCAGCATTGCTTGTCCCGGGAAACAATTCGTGCGCTATGGCGGCAACACCTCCTGCATAGAAATTCGGTGCGACGACCAGCTCCTGATCCTTGATGCGGGTACTGGATTGCGTCCGCTTGGCCTTGCGTTGGACGCTAAGGGGGAGGTCGATGCCGACGTGTTGTTCACGCATACGCATCTCGATCATATTGGCGGACTTCCGTTTTTTTCCTCGGCCTTCGATGTGCGAAATCGCTTCCGGTTTTGGGCTGGGCACCTGACGGAGCCGGAAAGCCTAAAGAACGTCATCGACCACATGATGTCGTCACCGCTGTTCCCGGTGCCGATGGAGGTTTTCCAGGCATCAATCGAGTTTCGAAGCTTTGAAACCGGAACCCCGTTCGAATTGGGCCCCGGGCTTGTGGTGAAGACGGCAATGCTCAATCACCCACAAGGGGCGACGGGCTATCGCATTGAATTTGCCGGGCATGCCATCTGTTACATCACAGATACCGAGCATGCGGTTGGTAAGTTAGACCAGTCCATAATCGATTTGATCCGGGGCGCTGATCTAGTGATCTACGATTCGACCTATACCGACGAGGAGTTCCACCGATTTGTCGGTTGGGGGCACTCGACTTGGCAAGAAGGCGCGCGGATCTGTGAGGCCGCAGGCGCTAAAAAACTAGTGATTTTCCACCATGACCCGGGCCATACCGATGACATTATGGATGGGATTGCTGAAGCTGCGGAGTCGTTTAGGCCGGGAACGATTGTGGCTCGAGAAGGGTTGTGCTTGGAGCTCTAAGTGTTTCATCACTACCGGTTATAGAATTGAAAAATAACATACAATACTTGAAAATGGGCCTAGCGACCGTCTTGGGTATTGCTAAGCGCGGGTATTTTATCCCCTATCGCTACGCCCATCTTATAGAGCCTGATCGAGCGACGTTAAGCTGGGTTGAGGATCTATTCAGCCAGCATGAAACTGGTGGCTTTTCCCAAATTTTGGTGGCGATCGCGGATTACCAATCCTCGCTGCTGAAAATTGCCGACGAGGACCGGCCCGGAAACCGTGGACCCAGGTTTACTCAGGACTGGTTTCCAGGGCTGGACGCGATGGCAGCCTACGCGATCTTGCGGCAAACGGCGCCTAGGAGGGTCGTTGAGGTTGGATCGGGCCATTCGACCCGGTTCATGGCGCGCGCGATCCTCGATGGCGGCCTGACGACGGAGATACATTGTATTGATCCGGCGCCACGCGCCGAAATTTCTGGCATAACCACCAGCCATCGCGCCTCAACGGCGCAGAATGCGGGCGTCTCTGCTTTCTCGGGGCTAAACCGAGGTGATGTGTTGTTCATCGACTCGAGTCATATCGCCATGCCCGGATCCGACGTTGATTTCCTCTTAACCCGCGTTCTGCCGACCTTGGAGGCTGGGGTTCTGGTTCACATCCACGATATATTTCTACCGGACCCCTATCCGGTGGATTGGGAGTGGCGTGGATACAACGAACAAAGCCTGGTCGCGGCTTTGCTCGGATCCGGCGGGTTCGAGCCGGTCTTTGCAAGTCAATACGTTAGGACCCGCATGCGCGAGGCTCTCGGCGATGACCTATTTGTCGCCACGGCGCCCCCCGAACAGGCGTTCGAATCCAGTCTCTGGTTGCGCAAGCTGACCGGCCCGATGGTTTCACGATGATCTGAGGTGACGTGATCGAGCCGCACGGAAGCTTAGGGGGTAGACTAGGGGGGGATTGATACACACATCTTTGTATAGGGAACCGTAGAGGGCCGGCGATTTGGACAGGCGAAACTGGGAAGATATCAAGCGGGCACTGACCGGTGGCCGGTTTGATGACCGACTGCCGGAGCGGGTTCGGGCGTCAATCCATGAACGCGAGGTTTCGAGTGAAATTCTGATCGGTTGGGTGCAACTCGCGGTGGTTATATCCTGGACGGTTTTGTACACCATCTCGCCCAAGACTTTCACCGAAGAGGCCGAATTTGCGCCGATCCCCTGGGTTCTCAGCGCCTATTTTGCATTTACCCTGCTTCGGCTTTACCTAGCTTATCGCCGGTTCTTGCCGCGCTGGTTCCTGGCACTTTCGGTGGTGTCTGACATGGCACTGCTGCTGGTTACGATCTGGAGTTTCCATTTGCAGTATATGCAGCCGGCATCCTTTTATCTGAAGGCGCCGACCTTGCTTTACGTATTTATATTCATCGCGTTGCGGTCCCTTCGGTTCGAGGCCGGATATGTGATCCTCGCTGGCGGTGTCGGTGCGCTCGGCTGGTTGGCGATGGTGGCTTACGCGATTGGGGTTGATCCCGTCGACACGATGATCACCCGCGACTATGTCCAATATTTGACCTCGAATTCGGTGTTGTTGGGGGCGGAATTTGACAAGGTCATATCGATCCTGATGGTTACGGCTATCCTGGCGACATCCCTTATCCGAGCCCGCCAACTTCTGGTTCGGGCGGTTACCGAGGGCATGGCTGCCGAGGACCTGTCTCGGTTTTTTGCTCCAGATGTGGCACGGCGCATTACAGACTCGGAAACCGAAATAGCTGCCGGGCGGGGTGAATTCCGAGATGCGACGATCGTGTATGTCGATATTCGGGACTTCACACGGCTTTCCGCTAGCCTGCCGCCAGATCGCGTGATGGGCCTACTAGCCTCCTATGAAGCCGTGGTCGTGCCAATCGTCCAACGTCATGACGGCGATATCGACAAATTTCTCGGCGACGGCATCATGGCGACATTTGGCGCAACCCGGCCGGATGACAAGCACGCCGTCAAGGCTCTGGACGCGGTGGCGGAGATCATTGTCGAGACAAAGCGTTGGACTGAGGCGAGGGCAGCGAGCGGAGATCCAATGCTGCGGGTCTGCGCGGCCGCAAGTGCCGGGACCATTCTATTCGGCGCGGTCGGAGACGGCACCCGGCTCGAATATACCGTTATTGGCGCTGCGGTTAACTTGTCGGCGAAGCTCGAAAAGCACACTAAAATAGAGCATGTCCGTGCGCTTTGCGATTTGGCAACGTTTGATTTGGCGCGTGCTCAAGGCAGTGAGTTGGAGATTGTTGAGCGTCGTGATGCTC
>JABIRP010000014.1 GCA_018699735.1 Rhodospirillaceae bacterium
ACCGGTAATCCTGTGTACAAGACGTTTCTTCTGTAGGCGCTGAAACCCTCAGACGACCATTTCTTGGGCGCCGAGATCGTTTACCCGGGCGCGGCCAGCCGTATCAGTTTTCCGGTATCTGCCGAGTGTGCCGCAGCGTCTGCAAGCTCTAGTGCCGCTATACCGTCGCTCCCTGTCGGACCTGCCGGTTTGCCGGCTTGAATGCACTCGACGAAATGCGCCAATTCGGCCTTGTACGCCGCATCGTAGCGTTCCAAGAAGAACGGTTCAGCTGGATCCCGGCGAAACCCGTCAGCGCGCGCGACCTCGACCGTGCTGAGTGTGACGTTTTCCGCCCGCGCCATTCCAAGCGAGCCATGGCATTCGATCCGTTGGTCATACCCATAAGCGGCGCGGCGGGAGGTCGTGATTTGGCACAGCCGGCCAGACGTCATGCGCATCATCACAATTGCGGTGTCCACATCTCCAACCTCACCGATTGCGGGGTCGATCAGGTTGGCCGACATGGCATGGAGTTCAACGACATCCTCACCGGTCAGCCATCGCGCCATATCAAAATCGTGGATCATCATGTCGCGGAACAATCCGCCGCTGGTCGCAAGATAGTCCAATGCCGGTGGAGACGGATCCCGGCTGATGATCGAGACAGTTTCCAACTCTCCGATCTCACCGGCCTCGATACGCGCCTTCAGTGAGGCGAAATGACTGTCGAAGCGACGATTGAAGCCGATTGCCAGTGCCACCCCACACTCTTCGGCAACCGTAACGGCCTGACGAGCGCGCGCAGTATCGAGGTCAATCGGTTTCTCGCAGAAAATCGCCTTGCCGGCTCGGGCTGCCTGTTCGATCAGGTCGGCGTGGGTGTCGGTCGAACTGGCGATCAGCACAGCATCAATCCCATCGTCCGCGATGACAGCGTCGACGCTTCTGGCGCGTGTACCATGCTGCGCGGCCAAAGCCTCAGCAGCCGGTGCGACAACATCGGCGATCGCGACGAGTTCCACCTTTGAATTGCCGGCAAGATTTCCGGCATGCAACTGCCCGATCCTGCCAGCCCCGATCAACGCCATGGCGACCATTATCTCTCTCCTTGCAGTGAGAACCCGACGGTCTCGGCGACGGCGCTCAGATGATCATATCCAGCTCGCGCATAGGTCAACGGGTTGGCTTTCTCTGGGTCTTGTTCCGCCTCGACCACGAGCCACCCTGCGTATCCGGCCCGCGCCACCGGGCCCAGGGCAGCATTGAAGTCGATGCAGCCATCGCCCGGGACCGTGAACATGCCGGCAACGACCCCATCCAGGAAGCTCATCTCGGACGCCTGCACCATTTCCAAAATTTCGAGGCGCACATCCTTGCAATGTACATGCACGATCCGCTCGGCATAGGTGCTCGCCAGTGCAACCGGGTCAACGCCGGCCGCATACGCGTGCCCTGTATCGAGCAACAGCGCGACTTCGGGGCCCGCCGCATCCATAAACGCGTCGATCTCATCGCCGGTTTCTATCACCGTCCCCAAGTGGTGATGATACGCGAGGCGCAACCCGCGTCCTGCCACATGCTTGGCCACTTCGCTGACGCCCAGCGCAAGACCGCGAATTTCATCTGATGACAAGCTAGGCGAGGCCGATAGCGGAACTTCACGCCGTCCGTGAACCGCCCGAGACGTTTCGGCCAAGATCAGCACTTCACATCCGAGCGCATTCAAGAGACCCGCGTGACCATCAATGGCGGCGATCTCTTCGGCTGGCGACCGCTCGAGCAGCGCGCTCGAATACCAACCCGAGATCAGTACCAGTTGGTGTTCGCCGAGCAACTCGCCGAGCGGCCCCGCCTCACGCGGAAACTTGTGGCCAAGCTCGATCCCGGAATACCCGGCAAGCCTGGCCTCGGAAAGGCAGGTCGCAAGCGGGGTCGTGCCGCCGAGCGTGCGCATGTCATCGTTCGACCAGGCAATCGGGTTGGTTCCAAGCCGGATGGTCATTCGCCCACCTTTTGGGCTTTCGTGGCTTGCTCGTATTCCGACCGGGCTGTTCGAACCGGCTCGCTCTCCGAGACTTCTGGTATGGCAACATCCCACCAATGCCCACCGGCCTCAGTCGCTAGAGTCGGATCGGTGTCGATGACAATGACATAAGTGCGCTCAGCGCCACGCGCACGGTCGAGCGCCGCTTCCAGTTCGGCAATGCCCGTAACTTTCTCCGAGGTAGCGCCCAAGCTGGCCGCGTGAGCCGCGAAATCGAGTTCCGGCAGGGTCTCGTGCCGAGTTGAGCTGAGCAGATTGTTAAATGACTGACCACCGGTGCCGCGCTGAAGCCGGTCAATACAACCAAAGCCGCCATTGTTGAGCACCACTATGGTGAGCTTGAACCCGAGCATCACCGAGGTCGCAATCTCCGAGTTCATCATCAGGTAGCTGCCATCACCGACCATGACGGTTACCGCCCGGTCGGGATGCGCCATCTTGACCCCAAGACCGCCGGCGATCTCGTACCCCATGCACGAGTAGCCGTATTCCAAATGATATCCGCCGACCTGGCTCGCCCGCCAAAGTTTATGCAACTCTCCAGGCAGACCGCCAGCGGCGCAGACGATGATTTCGTCAGGCGTCGCGGCACGATTGACCCCGCCGATCACTTGGGCATCTGACGGCAAACCAGATCCGGTACCGGCGAGCACACTCTCCGCCGTTTGGGTCCAGTCCGAGATACGCCGGCGTAAACCTTCGCCCCAAACCGCCGGTGCCCGATGACTGTCGAGCCGCCTCGAAAGCTCCTCCAATCCAGCTTTGGCATCGCCAACCACAGGAACGGCGTTGTGCTTGGCAACGTCGAAACTTGCCACATTCATTTGGATCAAACGCATCGCCGGGTCCTGGAACAAGGAGCGAGAGCCGGTCGTGAAATCCTGCAATCGGGTCCCGACAGCAAGCACGACGTCCGCCTCTTCAGCGCAGGCATTTGCAGCCGTGGTCCCGGTCACACCAATCGAGCCGAGGTTCAGCGGATGATCCCAGGCAATGGCGCTCTTGCCTGCTTGGGTCTCGGATATCGGAATATCATGGCGCTCGGCGAACTCTCGGAGCGTGTCACAGGCCTCAGAATAATGAACCCCGCCGCCGGCAATGATCATTGGACGTTTGGCATCCCTTAAAAGCTCGGATGCATGGTCCAATTCCCCCTCATCGGCACGGATCCGCCTTGGCCGATGAACCCGGTCGACAAAAAAGGATACTGGAAAATCGAAGGCTTCCGCCTGGGTGTCCTGACAAAGCGCCAGCGTAACCGGACCGCACTCCGCCGGATCGGTCAGGACCGACAGTGCTCTCGGTAAGGCTACGAGCAATTGCTCCGGTCGAGTGATCCGATCGAAATAGCGAGAGACCGGGCGGAAACAATCGTTGGCGCTGACCGTGGCGTCGGCGAAGTCTTCGATTTGCTGCAATACAGGATCCGGTCGGCGGCTCGCATAAACGTCGCCCGGCAACAATAGAACCGGCAACCTGTTGACATGGGCAACCGCTGCAGCTGTGACCATGTTGGTCGCCCCGGGACCGATGGACGACGTGCACGCCATCATTCGACGTCGGTTCGAGGCCTTGGCGAAGGCGATTGCGGCGTGCGCCATGGCTTGCTCGTTGTGGGCCCGATACGTCGGCAAACTCTCGTGCGCAGCTGCTAACGCCTCACCCATGGCGGCGACATTGCCATGCCCAAATATCGCCCACACTCCGGCGAACAATGGCACTTCGCCCGCCGCCGTCACCGTTTGTTGAGCCGCCAGGTAACGAACAATAGCTTGCGCCGTGGTCAGTCGTATTGAAGTCACCGTCCCCTCCGATCACAAAATGCCGTCGTCGACGTCAATCGTAAGCGCCCATCACCATCTGGTCATGGTCGATTACGGCACCGGTCATGATCCCTGAATCCTGCGAGAGAAGAAACAGTGTCAGGCGAGCGACGTCGTCGGGTTTGATCAGACGTCCGAAAGGTTGTTCGGCTTCGGCTTGTGCAAGCCAATCCTCGCCCTGCCCTTCGGCAATTTGAACCGCATGTTCGTTCGGTGTGTCGGTCCAACCAATATTGATCGCGTTGACACGGATCCGCTCACTGCGCAAACCATGCGCCAAGTTCCGGGTCAATGCCACAAGCGCCGCCTTGGATGCACTGTAGGGCACCAGTTTTGGTTGCCCGCCGTGGCTCGACATGGTGGCAATATTGACGATCCGTCCGGAAATGCCTTCGCGACGCATGATCTGAACCGCCTCTTGGATCAGGAAAAACGGCGCCCTTGCATTGACTGCAAACAGGCGATCCCAGATCTCGGGCGTTGTATCATAAATCGTTCCCCGATCCGTCAGACCGGCAGCATTGACCAGACCGTCGACCCGTCCAAATACCTCATCGGCGATGGCCATAATTCGCTGACAGGTCGCGACCTCGGCCAGATCTCCAGTTACAGCGATCGCCTTTGCGCCGAACGCTTCAATGCGCTGCACGACGTCATCTGCGCGCGCCTTGTCTCGGCCGGCAACAACAATACCGGCGGCTCCCTGCTTGGCCAATCGTGAGGCGATCGCCTCGCCGATGCCCTGCGTAGCGCCGGTTACAACGAAGACGCCTCCAGCCAAGCCGTCCTGTTCATCCAATTCATTGGCCATTTTGCGCCTCAAACTCAGTTCTCTCGCAAACACTTTGACGCAAGCATTGCATCAACTCGCCGATGATGATGCAATCCCCTTACACGGCTCTGGTTAACAGCTTAAATCACGAGCAAGCAAACAGGGGCAGAGCCGACCTAATACGGGAGATGGATGATCATGTTTAGACAAAGTTTTATCGCGACCGCTGCCATCGCAGTCGCTGTTACCGGCTGGGCGGGGGTAGCCCAAGCCAAAGGCAAAATGACGCTCTATTGCAGCCCGCAAATCGAGTGGTGCAAGTTGGTCGTAGAAGCCTTCGAAAAAGAGACCGGCATCAAGGTGCGCATGACCCGCAAGAGTTCGGGAGAGACCTTCGCCCAGATCAAGGCCGAATCTCGCAATCCCAAGGGCGATGTCTGGTGGGGCGGCACCGGCGACCCACATTTGCAAGCGGCCGAGGAAGGCCTGACACAGGTGTACGACTCGCCAATGAAATCGCAGTTGCATGGTTGGGCGTTGAGCCAAGGCAAATCGGCCAACGGTAAGACCATTGGCATCTATGCCGGCGCGCTCGGCTTCGGCTACAACAGCGATATCCTGAAAAAGAACAACCTGCCGACCCCGAAATGCTGGGCCGATTTGACCAAGCCGGCTTTCAAGGGTCACGTGCAGATGGCCAATCCAAACTCCTCGGGTACGGCCTACACCACGCTGGCCACCATCGTGCAGATCCTCGGCGAGGATAAGGGTTTCGACTTCATGAAGGCCCTGCACAAGAACATCAACAACTACACCAAGTCCGGCTCGGCTCCGATCAAGGCGGCGGCCCGTGGAGAGAACACGGTCGGCATCGTTTTCCTGCATGACGCAGTCAAGCAGACGGTGAAGGGCTTCCCGATCGTCTCTGTCGCTCCCTGCGAGGGCACCGGTTACGAGATCGGTTCCATGAGCATCATCAAGGGCGCGCGCAATCTGCCGGAGGCGAAGAAGTTCTATGACTTCGTGCTCGGCAAGGCGATCCAGGAGCGGGCCAAGGAGGCCGGCGCCTATCAGGTGATGTCGAACAAGGCCGCCATCCCGCCGAAGGAGGCCCCGAAGCTCGAAACGATCAAGCTGATCGACTACGACTTCAAGAAGTACGGCTCCTCGGCCGAGCGTAAGCGTTTGCTCGCCAAGTGGGACAAGGAAGTCAAAGTCTTGCCGAAGTAAGGCAGTCGCTCTTTTCGCGATATGTCATCCCGGGTGGGCCCGATAGGGGCCGACCCGGGATCTTCGTCTGGACTAGCGAGTACTGGAGATCCCGGCTCACACTCTAAAAGGTATTGCTGTTTCCCGGCCGAACATCCGGAGAGCCGGGATCCATGTCGGCAATTGGCGCTGAAGTTGCCGACATGGATCCCGGTCTTGGCTGCACCAAACCGGAAAGCGGTAGAATACGAGACCAAACTGTGAAGCGGTGACTTAGGGGAAGGCAATTTTTCAATTATGACCAAAAACCCCGTCCTCCTCTGGCTCATCATCGGCCTTGCCGGTTTCGCGGTACTGCCTTGGTATGCAATCGAGGACGGATTCTGGGCCTTTGAGTGGCTGTTCGACGGCTATCCGCTCGACACTGACTATGCTCCGCTCTTGTTCCTCATGGCTCAGGGAGAGGCGCCTTGGCTCTGGCCGACCGCCGGTTTCCTGCTGGCTTCGACTTACGCACTCACCCGCGATAGAACCGACCCAGATTTCGCAAGAACCCTTCTGTTCGCCGGCGGTGGCGGTTTCGCATATCTGATGCTCCAGGGGTTTCTGATCGGTATCGACGGTTGGGAATACGCGATCTTAAACGACCTGTTTGGCGAGACCGACCGACAATTCGGCATGGGCTATGGCGCATTGCTGATGGCGGGTGGGTTGTTCTTCCTTTTTAGCCGGTCGCTTGCTGCACGAGGGGCGGTGAACGGGGATGTTTTCGTTGTCGGATCGATCGCTTTGATCGTCATTGTGGTGATCCTCTTCATCTTCTTCCCGGTCTCTCGGGTCCTGATCAGCGCGGTCCAGGACAATGAGGGGCTTTACTCACTCTCGGTGTTTTTCACCAAACTATTCAGCGCCAAGATCTGGGGCCTGCATTGTGTGACCAGCGGACGGGGTTGCGGTGTTGCGTGGAACTCTTTTGCGCTTGCTGTCGCGGTCGGAATATCGTCCAGCTTGTTGGGGCTAGCCTTCGCGTTGATCGCGACGCGCACGCAGTTTCCATACAAACGTGCGCTCCGGGCGTTGACGGTTCTGCCGATTATTACACCGCCTTTCGTTATCGGCCTGGCGCTGATTCTGCTGGTCGGTCAATCGGGCGCTATGACGACGTTTCTCGACTGGTCCCTAGGCATTCACCCGACCCGCTGGCTCTATGGATTCACCGGCGTATTTCTAGCGCAAACTCTGGCCTTCACGCCGATCGCATTCCTCGTTCTCATTGGCGTCGTACAAGGTGTCAGCCCGTCGATGGAGGAAGCTGCCCAGACCTTGCGCGCCGATCCCTGGACGACATTCACGACGGTATCGCTTCCATTGATGCGCCCGGGCCTGGCCAATGCGTTTTTGCTCGGCTTCATCGAGAGCATGGCGGACTTTGGAAATCCAATGGTCCTCGGCGGTAATTTCGATGTGCTGTCGACCGAGATCTTCTTCGCCATCGTCGGAGCGCAAAACGATCAGGGACAGGCGGCGGTATTGGCAATCGTTTTGCTGTTCTTCACCCTGCTGGCCTTCACAGCCCAGCGGCGCTGGCTTGGGCGAAAGTCTTATACGACGGTCACCGGCAAGGGTGACGGGGGCATCCACGTTGAACTCCCCAAGCGGCTCAACTGGCTAGTTTTCGGCACCGCCATTCCCTGGGCCTTCATGACCGCTGTGATCTATCTGATGATCATGTTCGGCGGGTTCGTGAAAATCTGGGGCCTCGATCATTCGATCACGCTGGAGCACTACATCGAAGCTTTTGGCATAACCACGGGCGAGCACGGATTGGTCTGGACTGGAGGCGCCTGGAACTCGTTTTGGACGACATTGACGATCTCCGCGGTCTCAGCACCCCTAACCGCCGGGCTTGG
>JABIRP010000107.1 GCA_018699735.1 Rhodospirillaceae bacterium
CCGCCGATGGATTGGGCTCGGTGACCGGCCGGATGCACCATTCCGTATATTGGCGCCGCTAGTCGGACGAGATGTGAAGAGCCTCGACCAAGTCATCGCTTTTGCATCGCAGATGGCGGCAGTTTTCAAATATTCTGAAACCAAATTTCTAGCCGACCGGGGTTCGATATCGTTGGAGCACATCGCGGCCCTGCATTCGCAACCGTTCGAGTTGGTCTTCGTCGATGACGAGGAGGTGTTGGTCGAAACACTAGGCGATCTGCTCTACGAGGATGTGGACTTTATTTTGCCCGGAGACGGGGCTGGGGAAACTACTCGTAGGACCGAAGCGGCAATCCGGAGATTGGGCCGCGCAAAACAATTCGCATGGCCGCCGCCAGGTTGGAATCGGCATGGAGGTGATCCCAGTTGGCCATTCCGTACATTGGTGCCACTTCATTCAATTAGCTTTGGCGACTTTCTCGGGCAGATTTATGCTGCCGCCAAGATCGCAGCTAAGTTTCAGTATTCTGAAACGACCTTCCTCATGCACGATGTACACCCTTACCAGAAGAGCTTGATCAAGTTCTTTCCTTACCCCTGTAAGGTTGCGGTTGCGAAAACTAATCGAGGCTTTAAAAACGCGTTTGTTTCGTTTTACCGCCAAGGCCAGGAGTTCGTCTTTCCGACAGGATATTCCAGCGACAAATTCGTAACTGAGATGGGCCTGGGAACTCTGATCGTGCCGTCCGGCTTGCGGCATCAGGCAGACGAAACCCTGTGTCGCGCTGGCCTTGATCCAGATCGCTGGTTTTGTTGCCTCCACTTTCGCCAACCGAATTATCGCTACAAGGCTGTTAGCAATTGCCGAGATGTTGATCCGGAACGATACCTTAAATCGATTGACTACGTGATAGACGATTTGGGCGGGCAGGTCGTGTTGCTTGGTCACCCTGAGATGACCACCCGGCCGGCGCGCCCTGGATTTGTCGATCTGTCTCGGCTGCCAAACAACTCTGTTCTCCAGATGTGCGCGGTGGCAAGAAGTCGATTCGTCTGTTGCTCTCCCACTGGAGGCGGCACAATGGCCATTGTGCTGGGCACACCGCTCGGAGTGACCGATCACTCTGATTTTTGGGATATTGGCGCAGCTGCTTTTATGACCCATACCTTGGTAAAGCCGGACGGGACCCGACTTGAGGGCCAAACCTATTTTGAGAGCGGGTGGATGACGACCAGCCGGACCGGCGAGAAACTGGCTGATGGTACGGGATTCTCGCTCATCAAACGAAGCGAGTCCGACTTGCGTCAAGCCATCGACCATATGGTTCGAGAAACCCGAGAAGTCCTAGTTTGGCGAAACTATCGAGAACCTACCTATGGCCCCGAGAACAGGTTCGATTGGCCATTCACGATTGGGCTCAACCCCACCTTCATATGACGCATGCGTGACCGACATAAGGACCCAGCCCATGACCCGTATCACCCGCGTCGAGATTCACGAGTTCGAGTTCGATGCTCATAACCTCGGTCAGCTCACCGGCGCGGTTTCGATTGGTGCCTTCGGGTACGCCAAGGGTGCCGTTTCCCGGTTGCCAAAATATGCCGTGCGCATTGAGACCGAAGACGGGTGCAGGGGCGAGTATGTGACCCATTGGGTCGGTTCCGCTGCGGCACTCGGCCAGACCCGGATGCTGGCCCCGAAACTGATCAGCCGTCATGCCGAGGAGCGTGAGGGGATATACGACGACCTGAAACGCGAGCTGCGCCAGTTCGATCATATGGGCCACGGCGCGCTCGACATCGCGCTCTGGGATTGGCAAGGCAGGCAGCTTGGCTGCTCGATCTCGACTTTACTCGGCGGCTATCGCAAGCGTTTACCGGCCTACGCCTCGACCTATCACGGCGACCGGAACGGGGGTCTCGATAGCAAGGAAGCCTTCGCCGCTTTTGCCGAGCAGTGCCACGACCTCGGTTACCGCGCGTTCAAGGTGCATGGGTGGAACGACGGCAACGCTCGTGAGGAAGCAGCTAATGTGCTGCATGTCGCCAAAGTTGTCGGCGATCGCATGACCCTCATGCTGGACCCTGCGTGCGAGTTGCGGACTTTCGCCGATGCGCTTTATGTCGGCCGGGCCTGTGATGATGGTGGATATTTCTGGTACGAGGATCCGTACCGGGATTCCGGCGTTTCGGCCTTTGCCCACAAGAAGCTGCGCGAGATGATCCGCACACCGTTATTGCAAACCGAGCACATCCGAGGCGTTGAGCCAAAAGCGGATTTCCTGATTGCGGGCGGCACGGATTTTCTGCGATCCGACCCGGAATACGACATGGGCATTACCGGGGCTATGAAGATCGCGCATCTGGGGGAGGCATTCGGCGTCGACGTTGAGGTGCACGCTTGCGGCCCGGCGCATCGCCACGTCATGGCCGCGATGCGGAATTCGAACTATTACGAAGTGGCCCTGGTCGGCCCTGACTGTCCGAATGCGGTGCCGCCGGTGTATGCCTGTGGCTACTCCGATCAGCTTGACTGCGTTGGTTCCGACGGGTGCGTGCCAGTGCCGGATGGACCGGGGCTCGGTGTTACCTACGATTGGGATTTCATTGAAAAGAACCGGACTGAATTAACCATAATTGGCGAAAAGTAATGCGTTAGGCGCTTTACAATTAAACAATTAGTCAATTAATCTCACCGAAACGATCACATATATAAACATAAGGTTTGGAACAAGATGGCTGAGATAAGATTAGGCGTCATAATGTACGGCGTCACAGGGCGTATGGGGACCAATCAACATTTGGTTCGCTCGATCTTGGAGATCCGCCGTCAGGGCGGGGTGCGTCTTGCCAGCGGTGACCGGGTGATGCCGGATCCAATCCTGGTTGGCCGAAATGCGGCGAAGCTTGAGGCGCTGGCGGCGACCCACGGGATCGAACGCTGGACGACGGATTTGGATGCGGCGCTCGATAATGCCGAGGATGAGCTGTTCTTTGATGCCGCTTCAACCCAGATGCGTGCCAGCGTGATCAAAAAAGCTATCGAAGCCGGCAAGCACATCTATACCGAGAAACCGGCGGCTGATAACCTTGAGGACGCGCTGGAGATCACCCGTTTGGCCAATGCCGCCGGCATCAAACATGGTGTGGTGCAGGATAAGATTTTCCTACCGGGACTGAAGAAGCTGCGCCAACTCCGCGACGCCGGATTTTTCGGACGCATGCTGTCGGTTCGGGGCGAGTTCGGATACTGGGTGTTTCCGGGGGATGTGCAAGCAACCCAGCGCCCGGCCTGGAACTACAAGAAGTCCGAAGGCGGCGGCATCATCCTCGATATGCTGTGCCATTGGCGCTACGTGCTCGACAACACGATTGCGCCGGTCAAGGCGGTCTCCTGTCTCGGAGCCATACACATTCCCGAGCGTTGGGATGAGGAACGCCAGGGCTATGACGCCGATGCCGATGATGCGGCTTATGCCACCTTTGAGCTGGAGGGTGGCGTGATCGCCCAGATCAATTCCTCTTGGTGCACCCGGGTCCGGCGTGACGATCTGGTTACCTTCCATGTCGATGGTACGCACGGCTCGGCGGTAGCCGGGCTGCAGAAATGCTGGAGCCAGGGGCACATGAACACGCCCCGTCCGGTTTGGAACCCCGATGTGGCGCAATCCATGGACTTCAAATCGCAATGGCAGGAAGTGCCGGACACCGAGACCTTCGACAACGGCTTCAAGGAACAATGGGAAATGTTCATCCGCCACATGTACGAGGATGCCCCCTGGAAATACACCCTGCTCGAGGGCGCCAAGGGTGTCCAACTCGCTGAGGCCGGCATGAAGAGCTGGGCCGAGCGCCGTTGGGTCGATGTTCCGGAATTGACGGTGTAGCCGACGGGGAGTTTACCAATGACCAGCATCAACCTGCCGACCGCCGAAGGCGGGACTGAGGCCTACGTGCCGGGTGAACCTCGCGCATTCGCCCACAAAGCCGAGGGTGAGTTGCCGCGTGTCGCCTATGCCGCCGCCCATGTCGTCTCTAACCCCCTGGCCGACAACGACCCTTGGATCGACACCGATATCGACTGGGACGCAACACTGAACTACCGCCGCCATCTCTGGGGGTTGGGGCTTGGCGTGGCTGAGGCAATGGACACGGCGCAACGCGGCATGGGGCTCGATTGGCCGACGTCGCTGGAGTTGATCCG